>JAQVRY010000004.1:17952-35604 GCA_028700795.1 Tissierellia bacterium
GGGATTTCTTTAAAAATCAGTATTGCCATAAGGCTGGCAAAAATCGGCTCCATTAAAGTTGATACAGAAATTAATGTAGATGAATAATATTTCATTAAATAATTGTAAGCCGTATGCCCAAGTATTGAACTGAAAAAACTTAACACAAAAAACAGTACATACTCTTTGACTGGGTATGGATACACAGGTGTCCCTGTTGCAAAGCACATGACAAACAATACAATTGCCGAAACGGAATATACAATGAAAACATATACTCCTGCACTTACGGTCCTTCTTACAGCTCCACCTATTACTAAATAACCTGCAACAAATATTGCACCCATGAATGCAAGGATATTCCCAAGTATCAAGCTGCTTCCATTTCCCTGAGATGAACCCATTCCTATTATTATGGAACCTATTAAGGACATTGCAATGCCAATAATCATTTTATTGGTTATTTTTTCTTTTAACAGAAAATAATTGATTGCTGCAACAAAAATGGGGCTGCAAGACACAAGAATGGTTGAATTTGCAATAGTAGTCATTTGAATTGACTGAATCCAGGAAGCAAAATGCAATGCAAGAAAAACGCCGCTGATTATACACATTGCATAGCTGCTTTTATGCAAACTTTTAAATTCACTTCTGTTTTTTATGTAGACAGGCAAGAAGAGAATCATACAAGTAAACAGCATTCTGTAAGCTGAAATAACCAGTGCAGGTGCTTCAGAGAACCTAATAATTATTGAAGAAACAGAAGTAAAAAATGTACCCGCAAGAATCCAATATTTCGATGGTTTTTTCATAATTTCTTCCTTTTATGTTGATAATAAGTATATTATCACAAACTTTTTATATTATCAATCATCAGAAAAGGTATAATTAATTATGTAAAGCACATACTTAATTTCAGCTTGAGCGTAACATTCATAACAATATGTTTATTTTTTCGTTTTTTGTTCATATAATAATAAAAAGATAAGTGTTCGGGAGGCTGGTTGTGGAATTATTTAACTCCATCACATTGATTTATGCAGTTAATATTTTTATGGCAATGATTGTAATATTTTTGGAAAGAAAGGATCCTACTGCAACACTTGCGTGGGTATTGGTTCTATTGATATTTCCCGGCTTTGGATTCTTGCTGTATTTGCTGCTGGCTCAAAACTTTAGCAGAAAGCAGCTTTTTATTATGAAAATTTATGCAAAAAAATCATTTGGTGATTATATAAAAATACAAAAAGAATTGTTCAGCTCCGGAGGATTGATATTTAACGATGAAAATATCGAAAATTATAAAGATTTAATAAAAATGAACTTATTTTATCATGGCTTTTCCTATACACAAAACAATGAGGTTGAAATTTATACGGATGGACAAAAAAAATTTAAAGAGCTGTTTAGCTCAATAGAAAATGCAAAGAATCACATACATATGGAATACTATATAATAAGGAATGATACTTTAGGTAACAATCTTTTAAACCTCCTTTTTAAAAAGGCCAAGGAAGGTGTAGAGGTAAGACTTTTGTATGATTCTGTGGGCGGAAGGCAGATAACCAAGGAGCAAATTGAAATACTAAGAAGCTCCGGAGTTAAAGTTGCCATGTTTTTTGGCAGTACTTTTCCTTTTTTTAATTTTAAAATTAATTACAGAAATCATAGGAAAATAGTAGTTATTGACGGGATAACAGGTTTTGTTGGAGGATTCAATGTAGGGGATGAGTATATGGGCTTAAATAAGGGAATCGGTTATTGGAGAGATACTCATTTGAAAATCAGAGGAGATGCTGTAATAGACCTGCAGACCAGATTTTTTTTGGATTGGGGTCATGCTTCTAAAGAAGAACTGATCTTCCTTCCGAAGTATTTTCCCGACAACAGGATTCAAGGCAAGGTGGGAATTCAAATTATAAGCAGCGGCCCTGATAAATTAGATGAAGCAATAAAAAGCAATTATGTAAAAATGATAAATTCAGCTAAAAAAAGCATCCTGATTCAAACTCCATATTTTGTTCCGGATGCATCTGTATTTGAAGCTATAAAAATCGCTGCTGCTTCAGGGGTGGATGTTCGAATCATGATTCCCTGCAAGCCTGATCACCCTTTCGTTTACTGGGCTACTTACTGGTATTGCGGCGGACTGTTAAAGTATGGAGTTAAGGTTTATACTTATGAATACGGATTTTTGCATTCCAAAACCTTGGTGGTTGACGGCACTGTTGCATCTGTGGGAACAGCAAATTTTGATGTGAGAAGTTTCAAATTAAATTTTGAATGCAACGGGATAATATATGACACAAAATCATCTCAGATGTTGTATGATATATTTATGGATGATTTAAATTATTCAATGGAGCTGACAAGAGAATTGTATTTGGAGAGGGGTGTTATAATAAGATTTAAGGAATCCGTATGCAGACTTTTAGCTCCCTTATTATAAAAGTTGAAATTTTTTACTATAATGCTATAATTATCATAATAACAAATACAGGTGATAAGTATGAAAAGATATTTTGTAATATACAATCCATCTTCGGGAAAAGAGCTTGCAGGGTATAAAGTATTTGGCGCAGCTGAAACACTAATGAGTATTGAGGATGCGGAGTTTTTATTCTATGCAACCAAGAAAAAAGGAGATGGTGAAGAAGCCGCCATAAGAGCATGCCAATACAAGTATGAGATAATTATAGCCTGTGGCGGTGACGGAACAGTAAATGAAGTTGTCAATGGAATGATGAAATGTTGCTACAGACCTAAATTAGCAATAATGCCGGCAGGAACAGTCAATGACTTTGCTGAACAGCTTAACCTTCCAAAAGGTCAGGATAATTTTGCGTCTCTTATTATGCAAAGGAAATATAGAACAATCGATGTTGGTAAAATAAATAAAAATTATTTCGTAAATGTAGTGGGAGGAGGGGCGTTTACAACTATTGCTCACAAGGTTACCATTGATGCAAAGTCAATACTTGGAAAGTATGCCTATTACTATCAGGCAGCGGTTAAAGTTCCGGATGAATTGGAGATTTGCGAAAATATTGATTATATAATTGACGGCAAAGAGTATAACTACAAAACCTTGCTTTTCCTTGTGCTTAATTCTGCCGGTGCAGGCGGGTTTAAGTATTTGTGCCCTAAGGCTGAATTAGATGATGGTTTGTTAGACATAGTAATTTTTGAAAAAACAAGTAATGCTGAATTGTTTCAGATATTCACCAAGGTTTTTAACGGACAGCATATAACTCATCCTAAGGTTCACTATTATCAGGCAGAGAATATAAAAATAATTCCCGAAAAGGAATTATTAATTGATGCAGATGGAGATCCTGCCGGATATGCACCTTTGGAAATTTCTTCTGTACACAATGCAATAGACATATTAATTCCGTAATTATATAGCAGCCTATATTTGTTTTAAAAAATTGTTAATAAGTAAAATCGACTTTTCTACTGCAATTTTCACAAATGAGTCAAAGTCCATGTTGGCAGTTCCGTCAGCTTTGTCAGACATTGCTCTTACTATACAGAAATTTACATCATTTATATAGCATACATGACCTATTGATGCACCTTCCATTTCGGTGCAAAGGGCATTAAAATTATTTACTATATAATCCTTTTTTTCTTTGCTGCAGATAAACTGATCACCTGAAGCGACAGTTCCCACGGCTATATTTGTATCCTCTAATATTTCAGCTGCCCTTACTAATTTGTTTATCAATTCTTCGCTGCATGGAATTTTTATTAAATCAATTCCGGAAATGAGACCTACCGGTTTGCCAAAGGGTGAAACATCAAAATCATGTTGTACCACACCATCGGATATTACAATATCTGCAATGTTAAGTTCAGAGTTTAAACTGCCTGCAACCCCTGTATTGATAATTGCATCCGGAGCATACTTCAATATCATTGTTTGAGTACAAACAGCTGCATGCACCTTTCCTACACCGCATTTTGCCACCACCACATTTTTATCCTGCAGTCTTCCCTCATAAAAATCTATGCGACTTATGTTTTCCTTTTTTATATCATCCATGGAAGATATAAGCTCTTCCACCTCAATATCCATGGCACCAATTATACCTATTTTCATCTTAAGCCTCCTGATCTTATTACTTAATTTTAATATATCAAAAACCAAAAGTCAACACACTGTCCCAAGACTGTTTTACTTTCCATTTTAGCAAAAACGTGTTAAAATGAATATTATTATTCAAAAGGAGACCAAATGCATTATATATATATTGTGGAATGCAGAGACAAAACATTGTATACCGGGTATACAACTAATTTGGATAAAAGAATAAAAACTCATAACGCAAAAAAAGGAGCGAAGTATACAAGAGGAAGAACGCCTGTTGTTTTAAAATATTATGAGGAATTTGACAACAAAGTGGATGCCACGAAAAGAGAATCCCAAATAAAGAAATTGAGGCGAGCTAAAAAACTGAGGTTATTCAATAAATAAAAAATTGTATAATTTAAACTATTTTGTTATAATTGTAATAAATCAAATGAATAGGAGAGGTCGATATGGAAGCAAACATAATAGTAGATAGTTGTGTTGATTTTAATGAGGATACAGAAAACATCTCAAGAGTTCCTTTCAGAATTATAATTGATGAGGAAGAAATCGTAGATGAAAATACGGATATATTGGAGCTGATAAGAAAAATGAAAAAAAGCCGCACTCAAATTAAAACAGCTTGTGCCCCTCCGGAAGATTTTATAAACAAAATGAAAGTTCATGCTAATAATTTTATTGTCACAATATCAAGTCAACTAAGCGGCTCTTACAACAGTGCCATGGTTGCCGTGGAAACAATAAAAGAAAAGTTCCCTGAAATGTTTGTACATATTTTCGATTCCAAGACAGCTGCAGCAGGCGAGACATTGATTACAATTAAAGTTAAGCAATTGATTGAAGAAAACTTGAATACTCATGAAATAATTGAACAGGCAGAAAAATACATTTCTAAGCTGAATACACTTTTTATATTGGATTCATTAGATAATCTTGCAAAGAACGGCAGGATCAGCAATTTTAAAGCAACCCTTGCTAATATAATGAATATTGTTCCCATTATGGGAGAGGATGGGGAAGGAAGGATAGTTTTAAAAGAAAAAGTAAGAGGTAAAAGGAAAGCTTTTTCCAGACTAGTTGATATGCTTGATGAATACAATATTGATTTTGAAAATACTGTCTTGGGAATAACTCATGTAAATTGCCTTGAAAAGGCTGAAAGATTACGAGATGATATAAAAGCAAGATATAATTTTAAAGACATAAAAATATTCAGTCCTGCAGGGTTAAGTTCTGTTTATGCTTATGACGGTGGAATAGTTATAGCTTTTTAATGTAAACATTATGTTAGTTATTTTGAAAGTTGGGTATAATTACTTTATACTCATAAGGAGGCAAATAAAATGAAATATAAAGAGATAATTTCTGAAATTAAATCGGTAAGGCTTTACAAAAAGGAAGAAGTAGATGCAAAATTACTTAATGAATTAAAACAATATTATGAGCAGGGGAAAAGACTGGTTAATGATATTGAAATGGAAGTAATAAGAAAAAGCAGAGATGAAGTATTCGAACAGCTTAAGGGTTTTGTCGGATATAACAACAGAATGATTGAAGCTCCTCATTATTTAATATTTTTGTCTGAAGAAAAGGACTATTACATAGAAAATGCAGGCTACAGAGTGCAGGATATAATGCTTAAAGCGTGGAGCTTAGGAGTTGCTTCGTGTTGGATAACTTTTGAAAATGGCGAAGAAATAAAGAAAAAGATTGGTATAGATTCAGACAAAAAGTTGGTTGCTCTTATAGCCCTTGGTTATGAAGATGCACATAATAAGGTTTTGTATGAGAAGGGTTCAAAATACAATACTTCATCAAATGTAAAACTTGTCGAGGATAATACAAGTGAAAGACTTGGTATAAGAGACTTGGTTTTCTCTAAAGAATGGGGCGAAAAGGCAGATCCTGATGAGCTGGTGAATTATGGTCTATTGGAAGGGTTCTTTTACGGGATACTGGCTCCTTCATACAAAAATCGTCAGCCTTGGAGATTTATTGTTGATAACGGAACGGTTGTTTTGGCAGTAAAAAAAGACATATATGTAACAGAATATGAAGAAAGAATCGATACGGCTGTTATAATGCTATATTTTGATGCAATTATTGAAAGCACATTGTATAATATAACTTGGAAACTCGGAAAGCCCGAAAAAGATTACAAAGTACCGGATGATTATAAAATTGCAGCATATTGTATTGTTTAGCAAAGGGGCAAATATGCCCATTATTTTTTAAGGTGGACAAATTGAATTATATAATAAAGGAGTATAACATGAAAATAATTATTCACAAGAAATATTTAGACATCGTATCTGAAAAGTTTCCGGATATTGAATTTTTTACTGAAATTGATGATTGCCTTGAAGCGGAAGCGTTCATTGGAGAACCAATGGATTTTGTGCCGGAAAAGCTTGACAAGATGCCTAATATAAAATGGCTTCAGTCCTTCAGAGCAGGCTATGATACATTGGATTTGGATTATATGAGGAAAAGAAATATCACCTTCTGCAACGGAAAGGATATTTATTCCATTCCCATAGCAGAGGATGTTGTTTGCAAAATACTTATGCATAATACAAATGCTTTGAAATTTTTAAAGAGTCAAAAAGAGCACAAGTGGGAACCATATCAGAAAAGAACAGAATTTCGAGGTCAAACCGTAGGAATAATAGGAACAGGGTCGATTGCAACTGAAATTGCTAAGAGACTGCAGGGTTTCGGTGTTAAAATAATTGGTTACAAGAGAAATCCTGTATCTGCAATGGCATATTTTGATGAAATATTATCAGGTAAAAAGGGCTTGAAATATTTAATGTCTAACAGTGATTATATAATTATAACAGTTGATTTAAACAAGGATACCTATCATATGATTAATAAGGGTACTCTTGAATTAATGAAAAATACCGCTTCAATAATTAATATAGCAAGGGGCAGCATAATAAACCAGAAAGACTTAACTGAAGCATTAATAAACGAATTAATCAGTTATGCAGGATTGGATGTTTTTGAAGTTGAGCCTCTGCCTGAAGACGATGAATTGTGGGATTTGGAAAATGTATACATCACTCCTCATGCATCAGGCATTGTAAAGGAAAACAAAAAGAGACTTGCTGAGCTAATTATAGCCAATATTCAAAGATTCATAGACAATGAAAAATTAGCAAATGTTGTAAAATAGAAATTTATGCTGAAAGCCCTATGGCTTTCAGCATGTAAGATATTAATTTTTAGGCGATAAGACAGAAAGAAGCATTATGAATACTAACAAAAATATTTTAAGACTTATTTTTTTCCCGTTATTAATACTCTATTATGAAACTATTTTAAAAGTATTTCTATATAGTACAGTATTTAATATTGGATATGTATATATGTGTTTGTTTTCTTTACCCTTAGGGTTGTTATTTTATTTGTTTACAACAGGGTTTAATGAGAAAGTAAATAGAATTCTTTTCTATTCAATTGTAAGTTTTTTAACTCTTTATTATGGAACTCAATTAATTTATTACAGGATATTTTATACCTTTACTTCGTTTTATTCCATTTTCGTGGGAACAGTAAAAGCATTAAGCTTCATAGATGTGCTGATTAACGCACTTTTAGGCAATATTGCCGAATTGATTATGATATTTCTTCCTATTGGACTATTGGTATATTTTCACAGGAAGATACAATTTAATAAGATACCTAAAAACTATATAATAAAAGTTGCTATATCTGCAGCAATAATGCAGTCAGCAATTGTTTTAACTGTGCTTTCTTCTGATATGGGAATACTCAGTCCATCATATTTATATTCCGAAACATTTTTGGTTGTAGAATCTGTTGATAAGTTCGGGCTTTTAACAACCGGAAGATTAGACATAAAAAACATATTGAAAAGTATGGTATTTGCTGCTGAGCCGGAGCCATCGGAAATAATTGAATCTGAAGAGCCACCCCCCGCAGATGAGCCCCCTGAAGAGCTTCAAGTCGAAGAACCGCCTGTTGAAGTTGCAGAATACAATACTATGGATATTCCTTTTGAAGATTTGATAGACAAAGAAGGTAATAAAGCAATAAGAAATATGCATGAGTATTTCAGAAATATTCCGCCAACAAAGAAAAATGAATATACGGGTAAATATAAGGGCAAGAATTTGATTTTAATAACGGCAGAAGGCTTTTCACCATATGCAGTAAAAAAGGATATAACACCTACATTATATAAAATGCAAGAGGAAGGTTTTAAGTTTAATAATTTTTATACTCCTACCTGGGGAGTCAGCACATCCGACGGCGAATATGTAGCTTGTACGGGACTTTTGCCAAAGGAAGGCATATGGAGTTTTTACAAGTCATCTAAAAACTATATGCCATTTGCTATGGGAAATCAGCTTAAAGAACTAGGTTATGAGACCAAAGCCTATCACAATCATTATTTTGATTATTATTACAGACATGTATCTCATCCTAATTTAGGTTATACATACAAAGGGTTGGGAAACGGACTTAATGTAACAGAAACATGGCCTGAGTCAGATTTGGAAATGATTGAGCTCACAGTGTCGGAATACATAGATAATCAGCCCTTCCACACGTACTACATGACTGTGAGCGGTCATTTGCAGTATACCTTTACAGGCAATTATATAGCTGCTAAAAACAGAAGTCTGGTGGAAGATTTGCCATACTCTACACATGCAAAGGCATATTTGGCATGTAATATTGAGCTGGATAAAGCAATGGAGAAATTAATACAGGAGTTGGAGAAAAAAGGAATTGCTGAAGATACTCTCATAGCAATAAGTCCTGACCATTATCCCTATGGTTTGACATTGAATGAAATCAGCGAACTTGCCAATAGAGAAATCAAGACAGATGTTGATTTGGATAAAGGAATTTTTCTTCTTTGGAGTAAGGGCATGGAGCCTGTTGAAATTGACAAAGTTTGTTCAAGTTTGGATATAATTCCTACCTTGTCAAATCTAATGGGGTTGGAATATGATTCAAGGCTTCTTATAGGCAGGGATATCTTATCGGATTCAGAGCCATTAGTTATGTTTTCAGACAGGAGCTTTATTACAGACAAGGCATTTTACAATGCTAAAACAAATGAGGTAACATCATTTATCGGTGAAAATATAGAGGATTCGTATATTAAAGAAACAGCAGAAACGGTTATATTAAAATTCAAATATTCATCAATGGTATTAGATACTGATTACTATAGAATAATTTTAGATTAAAAAAAGAAGAAGATTATTTGATTGAATTAACCAAACAATCTTCTTCTTTTATTTATTCCAGCTAATCTACCTCAAGAATATATTTACAGCTTACCGGACATTGTGTATAGGCAGAATTATTTATGCAGTTTGAATTAAGTCTATTTGTTAATTTTCCTTTCGCATCATTTTTAACTTTAACTTTGTATCCAATCTTTTTTATCTCTGAAGGCTGAAGGCTGCCCACATCCCATTTTATAATTGTCTTGCCGTTGAATTCATAAATGTTTTTTGGTTCTAAATTGCACGAATCTCCTATGTACTCAAGCTCTGCATCAAGTATGCTTCTTAAATAAACTTTTCTTGCTAAGTCATATTGTCCTGTGCACAAGTCAACATAATATTTAGTAATGTCACCTGCACTGAGTTTTTTATCATCACATTTTACACTCATATCGAAGTCCATTGCAGTTGATGCAACAAAACATGAGTCATTTATCTTGTTTTCATTGACTAAATGAGCATAAAAATTAATTTTGCTTCTGTGGGTTATTTTATCTCCTGAATTTTCAATGCTGTTAACTGTATATTTGTCGCAAAGCGCTCCATCAAATGTTATTATATTTGTTGAATTGGGGGATAAAGCAAAATTGTTTCCAAAAATTATTACATTATCATTATTCAATTCTTTACATGGCCTAACAGCACTTACGGTATCTAAAATGGTAATATCGGGGCCTTCATGCCTGATATTTTCCAAATATCTGATTCCGTTTCCCATAGTGGCACTGAAGGAGCATAGTTTTTCGCTGCTGCTGTTATTTTTGAGAACAATTTTTATTTGATAAATATAAGAGGGAATAAACTGAGAATTGGGAATACCTGCACCCTTCAAAAACCTCTCAGGTACATTTATGTATATGGTACATTCTTTCATTTATTTCATTCCTTTCTGCTAATCTAATTCATATTATTCCGAGTCCCGATTTTTGTGAAAATTTAATCCAAATATTTATGGCATTAAATACCGTAATATGATAAAATAAATAATAATTTAAGCAATGTGAATATTAACAACAGGAGGATAAAATGAAAAAAATAAAAATATATTCCAGCACATCATGTACAAATTGTACTGCGGCAAAGGAATACATAAAGGAAAAGGGATATGAATATGAGGAAAAAAATGTTTCAACGGATAAGGAAGCAAAAAAAGAATTAATTGCCTTGGGATATATGGGAGTGCCCGTAATTATGATTGATGAGGAAGTAGTTGTAGGCTTTAACAAAAGTAAACTGGACGAAATATTGTAACTATTGTTGCTGTTTTATTGCCTTTTAATATAAAAACCGGCATTAATGCCGGTTTTTGCTGTTTATTTTTAACATTTTGGGTTTTGATTGCATGCTGTCGGAGTCTTATTTATTCAATGCAGCTAACAAATTATCTAAATTCATTCCGTGTACAGCTGCAGCTTCTTCCAATGTTTCCATTTGAGCACTTGGGCAGCCAACACATCCCATTCCAAATGTCATTAATATTTCGGCAGCTTCCTGTTTTGCCATAACAACTTCTCGAATTGTCATATCTTTTGTAATCATTTGAAACCTCCTTTTATTTTATAATTCATTATACAGTAAGGTAAAATAATATTCAATATTTTTAATAATAATATTTCGAAACGTATTCCCATCCTTTACGGCTAAAAACTGTTTGAATCACTATTTGATGTATGATATAATAAAAATGTTAACACAGTTACCATCGTAAAAGTCAGGAGCAAGAATATGCATAACAAATACAATGAAAAAATAAGTGACATGAAAAAATGTATACAAAAAAAGAATAAATTAAATTTGCTTTTAAAACAGACGGAACAGGATATTATAAAAGAAAAGCTTCTTTTAAATAAGCTTTCATTGGAATTGAATAAGGAAAATCAAGATGTTTTAAAGCTAAAATCAAATAATATTATTTCATTGTTTTATGCAATATTGGGTACAGAAGAAGATAAACACAGCAGAGAAAAGCAGAAGCTTTTAAAAGCACGGTTAAAATACGATCAATGCAAAAATAATATGAATTATCTTGTTGATGAAACAAAGAAAATTGTAGATAGTATGTCAAAATTGAACGGGTGCGACGCTGAGTATGAAGAATTAATAAACAAAAAGTTAGAAACCATCCATATGGAAGATAATGAAACCGGTCAAGATTTAAAGAAATTAATTAAACGAAAAGAAAATATGAATGCCAATATAGTAGAAATTTGCGAAGCAATCTGTTATGGCGAAAAGGCATTGGAAGCTATAGAGAAGACAATAAAAAAATTAGAAGCGGCAGAAGATTTTGAAAATTCCGATGGGAACAACAATATTGAAGATGCCAGGGCGTATGCTGAGCAAACTCAAAGAATGTTAGGTAGATTCAAGAAAGAAATATCAGATATAACAATGGTGACAGGAACTGAAATAGCAGTGGGCACCTTTGAAAATTTTGCAGACTGTTTTTTTGACAACTTGATGTTTGACTGGGTAGTTCAGTCCGGAATAGGAAAATCTTTAGATACTGTAAAAAATACTAAAAATCAATTGGACAAAGCGATGTCAAAACTATATGAAGAAAAGGTAACAGAAGAATTTATGATAAAACAAATAGAAGAACAAATAAAACAAATAATAGAAAAGGCGTAAATGCATTGACAATAAATGCTATTTACTGTAACATATAATTATCACATGACTGGCGGAAAGTGGAGTACCACGAGGAAGTGTGAATAATATTAAAAGTCGGCCGCCTGGGCTAAACTCGGGTGGCTTTTTATATTCCCCTTCAATGCCTCCCGGCAAAGTCAGCCGACAGTCTTCAAAAACTTAAAGATTGTATTAATTTGGAGAAACTGATAAGATAATAAAAGAAAAACTTGACAAAGAGATAGATGGTATAAAGAAGTATTTGGAGGTTAAAATGTCAGTAGAAAAAGTAAGAGAATATTTAAAACAATTTAACAAGGAAAATGACATACAAGAAATGGACGAATCAACAGCAACTGTAGAGTTGGCTGCACTTGCTTTAGATACAGAGGAAGCAAGAATTGCTAAATCTTTATCATTTTATAACGGTGACGGAGCAATGGTAATAGTAGTAGCAGGAGATGCAAAAATAGATAACAGAAAATTTAAAGATTACTTCGGGTTTAAAGCAAGAATGCTTGCACCTGAGGATACAGTAAAATTTACCGGACATGCAATCGGAGGAGTTTGTCCCTTTGCATTGCCCGATAATATAAAAGTATATTTGGATGAATCAATGAAAAGATTTGAAACAATGTTTCCTGCCTGCGGAAGCGGTAACTCTGCAATAGAGCTTACTCTTGACGAGTTGGAGGAAACATCAAAATGCAGCACCTGGATCGATGTATGCAAAAATTGGTGATGCCCTAACCCCGTTTTTCTGAGACTGCGAGATGCCCTGTATACTATATAAGTAATTTCCAAAACAAGAAAAATGTTTTAATATGAAAGGATACTACTTTGAACGAATTTTCAAGAACACAGCTATTATTAGGTAAAGAAGCAATGAAAAAACTAAGCTCTTCCACAGTTGCAGTTTTTGGCATCGGAGGAGTAGGCACATATGTTGTTGAAGCTTTGGCAAGATGTGGAGTAGGAAATTTTGCACTGTTTGATGACGATAGAGTATGCCTTACGAATATAAACAGGCAGTTAATTGCTACAAGAAAAACCATCGGAAGGAAAAAGGTTGAAGTGATGGCAGAAAGGATTAAGGAAATCAATCCAGATGCCAAGGTAGCAACATACCAGGTTTTTTACATGCCTGACAATGCTGATGAATATGATTTGACTGGCTACGATTATATTGTGGACGCCATTGATACAGTAACCGCTAAAATAGAATTAATAGTAAGAGCCAAAAACAATAATATTCCCATTATTAGCAGTATGGGTGCCGGAAACAAGCTGAATCCCACTGCTCTTGAAGTTGCCGATATTTATAAAACATCAGTGGATCCTTTGGCAAAGGTAATGCGGCATGAATTAAAAAAACGAGGGATTAAGGATTTAAAGGTTGTCTATTCAAAGGAAGAACCTATAACCCCAATTGATGAAGATGATAGTGACAAAGACAGCTGTGTATGCTCGCCCGTTGCCACAAGAAAATGCACACAAAGGCGAGCCATACCGGGAAGTGTATCATTTGTACCTTCTGCAGCAGGGCTGATTATTGCAAGTGAGGTTGTTAAGGATATTGCAATTAGATAATAGGAAGAAAGCATAACCGCCCCAAAACTTGGGGCGGCGTAGGTGAAGAATTATATGCTTAAAGTAATAGCGAAGAAAATTTATTGAACAGCTACAAACACATAAATATTTGCATAAATATATATATCTTCAGGGTCAGATTTATCAACATTTATATCGTTTATCAGCAATTTAACTTTCAATTCATCATTTTGCGTTTCAATTGTAAGAGTTTCTTGATCCATTAACCCTTTAGGCTCATTTGCTTTTTCAAAAAGCCCATCTATAAATTCCTTCATTGGAATTTCAATCAATGTATTTGAATCATCTGAAACTGTTATTGTTATATAACCCTTTTCATCAAATATCTGCTTAATCGCATAATTTTTGCCTTTCAATGTAAATTCACCCAGCTCTGCATCAGGTTCTCTTTTGTTGTGAATATAAGTTTTGAAAAACATATCATAATTTTCGATATTGATTTTCTCGTTTTCATTAAGCATAGCATTTAAATAAAGTGTTTCTTCGCGTCCAGGATATCCTGTGTCATAATACTGTTCAAACCCGTAAATGTTTCTAAAATTGCCATAGTAATTATCGGCATATTTATCCGGGAACCAGTCCATGTCATCTAAATATCCCATCCCCTGCATATAATTTGAAATATTTGTTATTTCATACATATCATCAGTGGAAATATCCGCTCTCTTAACAATCTCACCGTCTACTATCATGTTGTTTCGATTAAGTATTTCAGTAAGTCTTCTTTCCTGGCTGTTTTTAGAAACAGTAAATGCATCAACAGGTGGGATTATTGATATCAAAGCAAAGATGGCAGACAATAAAACAATTGTATTTGAATTTTTCTTTTTGGTGAATATGAGCACAAGAGCACATACAATTGAAAATATTCCGAATAACACCACATAATATCTGGATTCTGTAATGCCGTAAGCATCAATACGAATATATGAAGATACCATCTGCATTACAACCAAAGGTATTAGTACTAAGGGGAACAGTTTTCTGTAAAGCACAGAAAATTTGTTATTCAAATTTGAACTTAGAATGTAGATGAAATAACCTGCGGCAGAATATCCTAAAACCATAGGTCCAACTTGACCAACAGGCCACACTCCGCTTGCTAATATTTTAATGAAATATATAATCAAGACTGCCGTAAATGCAGTAATAAGCGGAATTGTTATATATGAAACCAATATATCCAAAAATTTGGGATATATAAATGAAATTTCTTTCTTTGCATCATCATTTTTATCCGTTGAATTAAACTTCGGCAGCAAAGAAAGATAATATAAAGGGGTGAAGAAAATAAATATAATATTGGCTGCATGGGCATAAGATTTGTAATCAATGTCATAAAGCAATATGTCAATAGCACCTATAATTGCTGCAATACCAATGTATAAAACTATGCCGTACAGTAGAGACGTAAAAGATGCTTTGAAATGGGCGAGTGCCACGTTTCCAAAATTAACAGCATTTTTAGATGATGGTAAAAACAGATATGCTGCAAATAATGCAAAGGAAATCACCAGCAAGTGTATAAACATCTTGTTGCTAAACTCGTCATTAGTCAAGAAATAGTAATAACCTGCTGTAAGTAAAATTGTTAATCCATAAAATAAGAATGAATTCTTTAAACCCTCAAATCTTTCTAACATGAATCGAACTGCTGTTGCCAAAAGTGCACCAAAGATGCCTGCAAACATATATCTCGATAACAAATCTATATCTAATGATGAGTAATCTTCAATAATTAAAAACATAACTGTAGATAATGAAGCTAAGAAAACTATAGTCAAAGGAAACCTGATAACTGTCGTTTTTAGATTGTAAACCATACTACTTATAAAATTTCTAATCCTACTCATTAATGTCACCTCTTTCTATTATTTATGACGAATATTCGTTAAAATTGTTCCTTTGCATATAAAAGTATTATATATACCACATTGTTTTATTATTAAACATGTTGTTGTATATTCATAATTAAGAAAGACCCTTGCTTAACTTAATAAATACTAAGCAAGCAAGGATCTTTTTATATATCACCTGCCATTGGCCGGTGTATTAAGTCAGAGTTTTGTACCCCCTACTGTTTTTGGGTTACAATCCTTCCTATCTACCGCAAGGGCTTTAAAGCGTCGGCCCACGCTATAACTTGGTCAAGCATGGTATGTACCGCACCGTCATGACGCGGGTCCGGTTTAAATACGCTCATATCCTGAAAATCCGTAAACAATGATAACATTACCTGAGCTCTTACATCTGCCATTTGAAGCTCTCCTGCAACAAGTCTTAGTTGCTCAACTGCACGTGCACCTCCTGCACTTCCGTAGCTTACAAATCCCGCGGATTTATTCTTCCATTCAACATTTAAAAAGTCAATAGCATTTTTTAATGCTCCTGGAATAGCGTGGTTGTACTCAGCTGTAACAAATACATAACCATCAAATTCACTTATCTTTTTCGACCATTTTTTTGTATGTTCCTTAGTGTATTGCTGCATCATTGCAGGATATGGCTCATCATATAAAGGAAGGTCAAAATCTTTTACATCCACCAATTCAAATTGCGCATCTTCTCTATCCTTAGCTATATTATAAACCCATTTTGCAACGGCTTCTCCATTGCGTCCCGGTTTAGTGCTTCCTAAAATTATACCTATTTTTATCATTTATATCCTCCAAAATTATCAAATTTATATATTTTAACTTCATATTTTATATGATACCCTAAGAAGTTAAAATTAAACAATTAAAAATTTAATGCTGTATAATAAAATTGCTGTTGTATTGGTATTTTTTATATGATAATATTTAGGCAGTGGCAAATAGCATTACTAAATATTTACAGAAAGGGAAATTGGTATGAAAGACTATACTATTGTTACCGAATCCACTACGGATCTTCCGCAGGATTTAGTTAATGAACTGGAAATCGAAATAATTCCTATGACTTTTGGATTTGAAAACGAAAGCTATTTAAATTATCCTGATTTCAGAGAAATGGATATACATAAATTTTACGAAAGAATAAAAAAAGGAGAAAGATCCACTACAGCCTTAGTAAATTCTAAGAAGTTTGAAGAATATTTTGAACCAATTATTAAATCAGGAAATGACATTTTATACATAGGATTTTCGTCAGGCTTGAGCGGCACCTACAGCGCATCTTTAATAGCAGCAGAAGAATTAAAACAGAAATATCCTGATTCGAAAATTATCTGTGTAGACACATTGGCAGCTTCCATGGGCGAAGGATTGTTGGTTTATTATGCTGCAAAACTTAAACAACAAGGCAAAAGTATGGATGAAGTAAGTCAATGGGTGCTTGACAACAGATTATCTCTTTGCCAGTGGTTTACGGTGGATGATTTGAATCATTTAAAGAGGGGTGGAAGAGTCAGCCCTATGGCTGCAACCTTGGGCAGTGCGCTAAATGTAAAACCAATTCTTCATACAGACAATGGAGGATACTTAGTACCCGTCCATAATGTAAGAGGGCGCAAGAAATCAATTGTTGCATTATTTGAGCATATGGAAGAGCTTTGCACTGCTCCTGACGGGCAGACTATTTTCATCAGCCACGCAGATTGCTTAGAGGAAACCGAATACTTAGCTGAATTGATTAAGGAGAAACTGCCGGTTAAAGAAGTAATATTGAATTTCATGGGACCTGTAATCGGCTCACACACAGGACAAGGTGCAATATCACTGTTTTTCTTAGGAAAAGAAAGATAAGTTAAAATATAAAAGAATGATACATTCCTCTAAAGATTACATAGAAACTATAACATTGAAGGCGTGAGTAAAAGTTCAATAACTGAAAATACCATTGACAACTGTTGGTATTTTCAGTTATAATTTAATTTGCTGTAAAGCATTACGGAGAGATGTCCGAGTGGTTGAAGGAGCACGCCTGGAAAGCGTGTGTACGGGAAACTGTATCTGGGGTTCGAATCCCCATCTCTCCGCCAAAATAAATTGCAGCGTTTTAAAGAATCTAATAAAGATAATGACATAAAATTAGTATACACGCTTTTTTGATAAGAATTAAGTTGTGTATATTTTTTGTTTA
>JAQVRY010000004.1:35704-39793 GCA_028700795.1 Tissierellia bacterium
TTATGGTACGAGAAATTAAAGATAACATATTGTATTTTGATGGATGTAATACGGTTGAATTAGCAAAGAAGTATGGGACGCCGCTGTTTGTAATGAGTGAAACGGCAATAGTCGATAAGTGTAAAGAAATAAGAGATACATTTATAAACAAATATGAAAGAACAAGGGCTGCATATGCTTCAAAAGCATTTTTAACTCTTTCAATGTGCAAGATAATTGAAAGAGAAGGTCTGTGTTTGGATGTAGTTTCGGGAGGTGAACTGTATACAGCCATAAAAGCTGATTTCCCTGCAGAAAAAATTGAATTCAACGGCAATAACAAATCAGTTGAAGAATTAGAGATTGCAATAGATTACAATATTGGAAGAATAATAGTAGACGGTTTTGATGAATTAGGAATCATAGAAGATATTTGTAAGAAAAAAGGAAAGAAGTCCAATATTCTTTACAGAATAACACCGGGTGTTAAAAGTGATTCCCATGATTATATAGTTACAGGAAAAAAAGATTCTAAATTTGGATTCCCGCTGGATGATGATGTTATATTTCCGGCAATTGAAAAAGCAATAAGTTCACCGCATATAAATTTTTTGGGCTTTCATTTTCATGTGGGCTCACAGCTTCATAACAATGAATCACACTTAAAGGCACTTAAAATTGCATTAAAGTTAATAAAAGACACAATTGATAAATATAATTATATAACACAAGAATTAAATATTGGTGGAGGGTTTGGAATAAAGTATACAGATGCTGATGATAAGAAACCTTACGCATATTTTTTAGACCCCATGATGGAGGAAATTGAAGAATTTTCGAAGAGAATGAGTATTAAAAGACCGGAAATTGTTATCGAACCGGGCAGAAGTATCGTTGGAGAGGCCGGATTAACACTTTATACAATCGGTACTATAAAGGATATCAAAGGTATTAGAAAATATGTATCCGTTGACGGCGGAATGACCGATAATATAAGACCTGCATTATACCAAGCAAAGTATGAAAGTGTTATTGCTAATAAAGCAGCTCAGCCAAGTAATGATTTAGTAACAATTAGTGGAAAATGCTGTGAATCAGGAGATATATTAATCAGGGATGCATATATTCCTTTAGCTGAAAGAGGAGATATACTTGCCATATTTTCAACAGGAGCATACGGTTACGCTATGGCAAGCAATTATAATAAAAATCCTATGCCTGCAATAGTATTGGTTAAGGAAGGTAAAGCAGAAGTAATAGTAAAAAGACAGACATATGAACATATGATTGAAAATGAAGTTATACCGAAGTCATTGATGTAAAAATAAGGAAGTGAACTTATGCAATTTTACAAAATGCAGGGTGCAGGAAATGATTTTATAATTATTAATAATATAAAATTGAATATTCCTGTGAATAAATTACCTGTCATTGCAAAAAGACTGTGCCAAAGAAAAGTATCAATCGGTGCAGATGGGTTCATGGCAATTGATTACCCTGAGGGCGATGCGGATTTTAAGATGCTTTTTTTTAACCGTGACGGAAGCATTGGTGAAATGTGCGGCAATGGAGCAAGATGCATTTCTCGTTATGCATATTTAAACAATATAGCAGGAAAACAAATGACCTTTGAAACAGGAGCGGGAATTGTTAACGCTGAAATTTTAGAAGGGCGTTTGGTAAAGGTTATGCTAAATAATCCGGAAGTACTTAAACTAAATAATGACATTGAAATAGACGGTATAAATTATGAATGCTCATATATAGAGTTAGGCAATCCCGGGCTTCCTCATGCAGTAGTAAAATATAACCTTCAGCAGGCAGATGAAAATAAATTGTGTGAAACAGGATTCAAAATAAGGTATTACGAAGGCTTTCCAAAAGGTGCCAATGTTAACTTTTTTGAGGTGCTGAATGAAAATACCGCATTGATAAAAACATATGAAAGGGGGGTAGAAGGTTTTACATTAGCTTGCGGCACCGGCTCTGCGTCAACAGCCGCAGCTTTAATACTAAAAGGTTATTTGAAAGATAATAAAGTTAAAATGATAAATGATGGCGGAGAACTGTTTATAGAAGTTAAAAAAACAGACAATAAAATAGAAAAACTGTTTCTTATAGGTGATACTAACATAGTAACAATCGGAAAAATTATGGATGAAGATCTAATTATTTAAAAATTGTTAAAGGAGAGTAATATGAGTACATCTAAAAAAACAGTATGGGAAAACTATAGGTTTTCCATAATATTGATTATTTCAATAGCTATCGGCAGTATAATTGGTCTTATATTTGGCGAAAGAGCCGTAGTATTGAAACCCTTTGGAGATATATTCTTGAATCTCATGTTTACAGCGGTAACACCGTTGGTATTCATTACAATTGCAAGTGCTGTAGGCAGCATGGTCAATATGAGGCGTCTTGGCAAGATATTGGGAAACATGCTTTTGGTATTTGTAATAACAGGTTTAATTGCAGCTGTTTTAATTATCATTATAGTAAAAATATACCCTCCTGCAGAAGGAGTAAATATACAGGTAGAAGCTGCCGGAGAATTAGAGAAATTGACATTTGCAGACCAAGTTGTATCTGCAGTCACAGTGAATGACTTCAGTAAGATTTTATCACGTTCTAATATGCTGCCGTTAATTGTATTCTCGATTTTGTTTGGATATTGCGTGAGTGCAGTAGGAGGAGAAGATAATATAGTAGCAAAAGCTTTAGATGCATTATCTAAAGTTATGATGAAATTTATAAGTGTTATAATGCTTTATGCACCTATAGGTCTTGGAGCTTATTTTGCCAGCTTGATAGGTGAATTTGGTCCACAGCTTCTTGGAGCTTATGCTAGGGCTATGGTTGTTTACTATCCTCTATGCGTAGTTTATTTCTTTATTTTCTTTGCAGGATATACATATTATGCCGGAGGTATGGAAGCGGTAAAATCATTCTTTAAAAATATTGTAGAACCTTCAATAACATCAATTGCAACACAAAGCTCAATTGCAACTCTTCCTACAAACTTAAGAGCTGCTCAACGTATAGGCGTGTCAAAGGATATTCGTGAAATTATACTGCCTATAGGCGCAACAGCCCATATGGATGGAACAGTCTTGTCATCAATACTAAAAATATCATTCTTATTCGGTATATTTGGTCAGGAATTTGCAGGCATGGGAACTTACCTTACAGCCATCGGACTATCAATATTGGGCGGAGTGGTTATGTCAGGTGTTCCAGGGGGAGGACTGATAGGAGAAATGCTTATAGTTAACATGTATGGATTTCCACCGGAAGCATTCCCCATAATAGCTACAATAGGGTTCTTGGTTGACCCGCCCGCTACATGGTTAAACGCTACAGGAGATACTGTTGCATCAATGATGGTAACTCGAATAATTGAAGGAAAAGATTGGATGACAAAAAAACTCACTCAAGATGAAGAAATATTATAAAAATTTTGGTGACAGTTCGAGATAGTGGTCTCGGGCTGTTCTTTTTTGTTCTCGAAAAGAACAGTCATCGTTGTTTTTTGGGTTTTTGGTTATAATATTATTAACTCAAAAAAAGGATGTAATCTATGATTTCTTTTGATGCTTTACGAAACGAATTAATAGGAAATGATTTTATAATCGAAACTCCTTACGGTGTAAGACTGTTGACGTATGCTGATTTTACTGCTTCTGCAAGAGGTTTGAATTTTATTGACAAATATTTGCTTGAACTACAAAAATCATATGCAAATACACATACTGAAGATGATATGACCGGAGAGGTTATGACTAAAATATTGCATAAGTCGGAAGAAATAATAAAAGCCCATGTAAATGGAGGAGAGAATTGTTATGTAATACCATCAGGCACCGGAGCTACCGGAGCTATAGAAGGCTTAGCTAAAATTCTGGGTATATATATTCCACCTGCTACTAAAAGAACTATAGAAAATATTATGAAAAAATATTATAAAGACAATAAGGGTATTGATGATATTATTAATGCAGATGATTATTTGAAACATGTGCCGGTTGTGTTTATAGGTCCCTATGAGCATCATTCAAACATACTTATGTGGGAGGAAGGTATAGCGGAAGTAGTGGAAATAGGTCTTAA
>JAQVRY010000005.1:0-8873 GCA_028700795.1 Tissierellia bacterium
GCTTGATTTAAAAATTGGGGACATTACTCTAATTCTTGATGGTTTTTTATTGTGTCAAAAATGATAAGCTATTGACAAATAAAAAATTGTATTATAAGGTGAGTAAGTATAGAGATATATTTGCTTTAAATATGGAGGAAAGATGAAAAACTTATTAATTGTTGAGTCCCCGGCCAAAGCTAAAACAATACGTGATATTTTAGGAAGCAATTACACAGTTAAAGCTTCGGTAGGACATATACGAGATTTACCTAAAAGTAAGTTCGGTATAGATATAGATAATAATTTTGAGCCTAATTATATAACAATAAGGGGAAAAGGAGACATAATAAAGGAACTTAAAAAAGAAGCAAAAAAAGCTGATAATGTATTACTTGCAACAGACCCTGACAGGGAAGGTGAAGCAATATCTTGGCATTTGGCCAAAATATTAAATTTAGATGAAAGCAAGGAAATAAGAATTGTATTTAATGAAATAACAAAGGATGCAATTAGAAATGCCAGCAAATCTCCCCGTAAGATCAATATAGATTTAGTTGATGCTCAGCAGGCCAGACGTGTTCTTGACAGATTGGTAGGGTATAAGATAAGCCCTCTGTTATGGAAGAAAATAAAAAAAGGTTTAAGTGCCGGCAGAGTTCAATCAGTAGCGTTGAAACTAATTATAGACAGAGAGCGGGAAATAATGGATTTCAAGCCTGAAGAGTATTGGACATTGGTGCTTGAAATAAATAAATCAAAGAAGAAGTTTATTGCTAAATATGTAGGTTTTTTTGAAAATGATAAATTAAAAAAAGTTAAAATTAAATCTCAAGATGAAATTAATAAAATTCTTGAAAGAATTGATAAAGAAAAAATTACTGTTATAAAAATTGACAAATCAAAGAGTTACTCTAAACCAAGTCCTCCCTTTACAACCAGCTCACTTCAGCAGGAAGCAATCAGAAGGCTTAATTTTACGTCCAAAAAAACAATGATGGTCGCTCAGCAGCTATATGAAGGAGTAAAAATCAAAGGTGAAGGAAATGTAGGTCTTGTTACTTATATAAGAACTGACTCGTTCAGATTATCAGATGAAGCTATAAATAATGCAAAGCAATATATTTTATCAAATTACGGAGAAAAATATTATAAGTTCAGAGTTTACAAAAAGGCAAAGAAAAATGAAAATAAAGTTCAGGATGCTCATGAAGCCATAAGGCCTACTTCATTGCTGCTATCACCTGAAAAACTTAAGGACAGTCTTACTTCCGACCAATACAAGCTGTACAGCTTAATATGGAAAAGAGCTGTCGCCTGTCAGATGACAGATGCAGAATATGATGTTACAAAGGTTTTATTTAATAACAATGACAACATTTTTGAAAGCAGTGGCAAGGTTCTTGTTTTTGACGGTTTTAGAACCGTGTACGGATATACTGATGAAAAAGATGAAAAAATGTTTCCGGAAATGACAATTAATGAAGTTCTGGAAATATTAAAGGTTATTCCTGAGCAGCATTTTACCCAGCCTCCGGCTAGATATACAGAAGCAAGTCTCATAAAGGATTTGGAGGAAAAGGGAATAGGGCGTCCAAGCACATACGCCCCCACGATAACTACAATAACAAGCAGAGAATATGTGGCTAAAGAAAAAGGATATTTGTTTCCAACAGATATGGGTTTTTTGGTTACTGAAATGATGGAGAAATACTTTTCTAAAATTATAAATGAAAAATTTACCGCAGATTTGGAAGACCACTTAGATGATGTTGCAAACGGTAATACTAATTGGCGCAGCGTAATTTCAGATTTTTACAAAGGTTTTAAAATTGAGCTTGATATTGCGGAAAATGATATGAAAGAAATTGAAATCAAAGATGAAGTAAGTGATGTTAAATGCGAGAAATGCGGTGAATTCATGGTTATTAAAAGCGGAAGGTATGGAAAATTTCTTGCATGCCCAAATTACCCAGATTGTAAAAATACAAAACCTTTAAACGGCAAAGAACCGGCTGAGGAAACTGATGAATTATGCGAAAAGTGCGGCTCTAAAATGCTTAAAAGAAAGGGAAAATTCGGTGAATTTTTAGCATGCTCCGATTATCCCAAATGTAAGAATACAAAACCGATTATTAAAACCATAGATATTCCATGTCCGCAGTGCGGTAATAAAATTGCAATTAAGTTTACAAAAGCAGGGCGAAGATTTTTTGGATGCTCAAATTATCCTGATTGTAAATATATTTCATGGTTTGAACCAACCGATAAGAAATGCCCAAATTGCGGAGAGCTGATGGTTTTAAAAAACAATATACCCACATGTACAAATAAGAAATGTAAAAAATAGGATCATTGGCTTTGCTCAGGATGACACCCATTGGGTGTGAACTGTAACGAATAGTGCAGGGATATACACATTTTTAATAATTAATTATTGCCAAATAAAATTGGCTATGATATACTAATCTTAATTACGCACAGATTTGGATCATGTTAGAGTTGTGCCGGAAACGGTCTTTATCATGATATGACATTTCTGGAGGTAAAACAAAAGGAGGAAAAATAATGGCAATTATCAGTATGAAGAAATTGCTCGAAGCTGGAGTTCATTTTGGACATCAAACAAGAAGATGGAATCCTAAAATGGCAGAGTACATTTTCACGGAAAGAAATGGAATCTATATTATCGATTTGCAGAAAACAAGCGATAAAGTAGATCAAGCTTACAACTTTGTTAAAGAAGTTGTATCAAACGGAGACGAAGTATTATTCGTTGGAACAAAAAAACAAGCTCAGGAATCTACAAGGGCTGAAGCAGCAAGAAGCGGTATGCATTATGTAAGCCAAAGATGGCTTGGTGGTATGCTTACAAATTACTCAACAATCAGAAAAAGAATTGACAGACTTAACGAATTGAAAACTATGGAAGAGGATGGTACATTTGCTCTTTTAACCAAAAAGGAAGTTTTCAAATTAAAAAATGAAGCAGATAGACTTGAAAAATTCTTAGGCGGAATCAAGAATATGGATAAACTGCCAGGTGCTTTGTTTGTTGTTGACCCGAGAAAAGAAAGAATAGCTGTTCAGGAAGCAAGAATATTAGGAATTCCGGTAGTAGCGATTGTAGATACAAACTGTGACCCTGATGAAATAGATTACGTCATTCCGGGCAATGATGATGCTATAAGGGCTGTAAAACTATTGACAGCAACTATGGCAGATGCAGTACTTGAAGGAAAACAAGGTGTTCAGATGACTGATGAAAATGTTGAAGAAGACGATGAAGTATCTGATGAAGAATTAGAAAAAGTCGAAGAAGAATTAGAATAAAACAAAAAACAAAGTAAGGGGTTAGGAATTATTTCCTTACGCCTTCTTTTTAAATTATGGAGGTTATTAAATGAATATTACGGCTTCAATGGTAAAGGAACTAAGAGATAAAACAAACGCAGGCATGATGGACTGCAAAAAAGCTTTAAAGGAAACAAGTGGAGATATTGAAAAGGCAATTATTTATTTAAGAGAGAAAGGCCTTTTACAAGCAGCAAAAAAATCAGGCAGGATTGCATCAGAAGGTCTTACAACAGCATTAATTTCAGCTGACGGTAAAAAAGGTGTTGTTATTGAAGTAAACTCTGAAACTGACTTTGTTGCAAAAAATGAAGAATTTAAAAATTTTGTTACAGAAGCAGCACAAGCAGTTGTTGAAAATTCTCCTAAAGATTTAGAAGCTTTAAAAGCTGTTGTACTTAATGACGGAAAAACAGTTCAAGAAACTTTAACGGATAAAATAGCAAAAATTGGCGAGAATATGTCACTTAGAAGATTTGGTGAAGTAAAAGTTGATAATGGCGTAGTTGTTGATTATATTCATGGCGGCGGAAAAATTTCCGTAGTCGTAGCTTTGGAATCTGAGGGTGATACAGTAGCTCTTACTGATATAGGCAAGGATTTGGCAATGCAGGTTGCTGCTATGAGTCCTAAATATATTTCTATAGAAGATGTAGATGCAGAATTTTTAGCACAAGAAAAAAAGATACTTACAGCTCAAGCTTTAAACGAAGGTAAACCTGAAAATATAGTTGAAAAAATGGTTGAAGGAAGACTTAATAAACAACTTAAAGAAATTTGTCTGTTAGAACAGGTATTTGTTAAGGATACTGATTTAACAGTAAAGAAAGTAATAAGCGATACAGCAAAAAAACTAGGCTCAGAAATTAAAGTAGCCGATGTTTTAAGATATGAAGTTGGCGAAGGAATAGATAAAAGGTCTGAAAGTTTTGCTGATGAAGTAGCGAAACAAATGGGCTTATAATCCTGTACTAAATGGAGAACCAATGGTTCTCCATTAAAATAAATATAATCAGGAGGATGATATGTGCAAATACAAACGAATAGTTTTAAAAATCAGCGGGGAAGCCTTATCCGGCAGCACAGGACATGGGGTAAATTCTGAAATAGTTAACAGAATTTCCAATGTTATTAAGCATATAAATGAAATGGGCGTAGAAGTTGCAATTGTTGTGGGAGGCGGTAACTTTTGGCGGGGTGCCGAGGCCAAAGATATGGACAGAACAACATCAGATTATATGGGAATGCTTGGAACTATAATTAATGGACTTGCTCTTCAAGATGCTTTAGAAAAGACTGATGTGGAAACAAGACTTCAGACAGCCATTGAAATGAGACAAATCGCAGAGCCTTACATACGAAGAAAAGCAGTTAGACATTTAGAAAAGGGAAGAGTTGTAATATTTTCAGGAGGTTCTGGAAATCCATATTTTTCCACTGATACAACAGCTGCATTAAGAGCTGCTGAAATCAATGCAGATATTATCCTTTTAGCTAAAAACGGTGTTGATGGTGTTTACAGCGATGACCCAAAAAAGAATCCAAATTCGGTAAAGTATGAAAAACTTAATTATATAGATGTTTTGAACAAAGGTCTGAAAATCATGGACTCGACGGCAACTTCATTATGTATGGATAATAAAATTCCTATATTGGTTTTTGGAATAGGATCTCCTGAAAATATTGAAAAGATAATTATGGGAGAAAATATAGGAACAATAATTAAGGAGGCATAACGATGTATAAAGATTTAATAATTAAATCAGAAGAATCAATGAAAAAATCAATAAGTTTTCTTAAAGAGGAGCTTGCAACGATAAGAGCAGGCAAAGCTAATCCCAAATTGATTGATAAAATACAAGTAAGTTATTACGGTACTATGACACCTTTAAATCAAATTGCCAATATTTCAGTACCGGAACCAAGGATGCTTCTTGTTCAACCATGGGATGCAAATGCTTTAAAAGATATTGAAAGGGCTATATTGACTTCTGATTTAGGAATTAACCCAACAAATGACGGAAAAATGATAAGACTGATAATTCCTGTTTTAACTGAAGAAAGAAGAAAAGAACTATTAAAAGTGGTTAAAAAAGAAATTGAGAATTCCAAAATTGCAGTACGTAATATCAGAAGAGATACTAATGATGAAATCAAAAAACTAGAAAAACAAAGCGAAATATCAAAGGATGATTTAAAAAGAGCAGAAGAAGAAATGCAGAAGCTCACTGACAGGTACGTAAGCATTATAGATGATATATTTAAAGACAAGGAAATAGAAATTTTAGAGGTATAAGTTGGATAGTTTAATTGGTTATCCGCTAAAAGAAGCACTTTATGAATTAGAGAGCTCAAATGTTATTATTAACATAGTAAAAGTAATAGGCAGTAATAAAAGATTTAATAATTTAGACAAACCATATGTTATTCGAGAAAATTACTTAGATGATACAGTAACGCTGTACGTATCATATTTTTGAGGTATGCTCCCGTTCTTGGTGTTTGAAAGAGGATTAATATGATAGAAGAGAAAGTATTGTCAGGTAAGATACCTGAACATATTGCGGTTATAATGGATGGAAATAGAAGATGGGCTAAACAAAAAAAATTGCCCGCAAAAGCAGGACATAGAGAAGGTGCTTTAAGAGTTACTGAGCTAGTAAAAAATTGTGGTGATCTTGGAGTAAAATATTTGTCTGTTTATGCTTTTTCAACTGAAAATTGGAATAGAGACAAAAAAGAAATAGATTATTTAATGAATCTGTTGGTTGAATTTGTTTTTAAAGAGCTAAATAACCTTCATAAAAACGATGTAAAAATCACAATGATGGGGAACATGGAGGATTTACCCGATAAGACACGAAAAGAGGTAGAGCGCTCAATTGAGCTTACTAAAAACAACAAAACACTCCATCTGAATATTGCATTGAGTTATGGCTCAAGAAATGAGATAGTGAGTGCCGTAAAAAATATAATTAAAGATTGCGAAAAAAATGAAATTGGCATAGAAGAAATTAATGAGGAAAGTTTTAAAAGATACTTATTTACCAATGATATGCCTGATCCTGATTTGTTAATCAGGACCAGCGGTGAAATAAGGTTGAGCAACTTTCTATTATATCAGATTGCATATACGGAATTTTATTTCACGGAAGTTTTGTGGCCTGATTTTAATAAAAATGAATTAGTAAAAGCAATTGAAAACTATCAGCTAAGAAAAAGGAGATACGGGAATTAGGCGGTGTACTATGGGACGAAGAGTGTTAACCGGATTTGCAGGCGGAGCGTTTATAGCAGTTATAACATATTTAGGCGGCCCCCTATATGACTTTATTTTTTTTGGTATAACATGTATAGCTATTTATGAATTATCAAAAGCTTTTTGTGGTAATGGCTTTGATTATGGAGCCGTTATGAATTATATTTTTGCAATTGCTTTATTTATCGAGAAGGTTACCGAAAACAGGCATTTCTTTGACTTTTTTCTATTTTTATACATTTCGATTAATTTCCTGATATTTGTATTTAATAAGAAGGTAACTGTAAAAAAAGTTTCAGAAATAATTTTTATGGGTACATATGTGGTATTCTTCATGTATCATATGATGCTTATGAATGATTCGAAATTTGTATGGTTGGTATATATTATAGCTTTCGGCTCAGACACATTTGCATACTTTACAGGTAAATTTTTTGGCAAAAATAAATTATATCCTGAAGTAAGTCCAAATAAAACTATTGAAGGTGCAATTGGAGGTATTATTGGAAGCACAATTTTATCATTGATATATTTCAATTATTTAAGCATAAATAAATATTTTTACATTATAATATTTAGTGTAAGTGCATCTATATTTTCAATGGCAGGTGACCTGACAGCATCTAAAATTAAAAGAGAATACAAAATAAAGGATTTTGGAAATCTCCTTCCCGGTCACGGAGGCATAATGGACAGATTTGACAGTGTTTTATTTGTAGCACCTACAGTGTACTATTTTATTTTGCATTTTATATAAACGGAGGTTATATATTGATAACATTAATAGCGTCTATTCTTGTTTTTTCTGTAATTGTTCTTGTCCATGAATTTGGTCATTATAAAGCTGCAAAAAGCGTGGGTATAAAGATATATGAATTTGCCATAGGAATGGGGCCCACATTATTAAAGACAGTGAAAAACGGAACAGTATATTCTATCAGAGCTATTCCCATAGGTGGTTTTGTTCAGATGGAAGGAGAAGAAGAAGATTCAAGAACACCTACAAGTTTCAGTACAAAATCCATTGCTCAAAGAGCTAAAGTAATTGCAGCAGGTCCTGTAATGAACTTCGTATTAGCTTTGGTTTTATTTCTTATAATTGCTTTTACATATGGAATTTACGGTAATCATGTTGAATTTATCGATGAAAATTCCAATGAATATAAAGCAGGCTTACGAGCGGGAGACAAAATTATTTCCATTAACGGTGACAGAACATATATATGGGAAGATATTTTTTATGAATTAGTATCCCCTGAGGAAAGTTCTTACACATTGGAATATGAAAGAGATGGTCAGATTAAAGAAGCAATTATCGACAAAAACTATAGGAAAATAATAGGAATTACCTCAACCATGGCAAACGGAGAAACCACTACAACCGTATCTCCTTCAGATATGACATC
The DNA here is from genome assembly GCA_028700795.1 of Tissierellia bacterium. Classification (GTDB taxonomy): domain Bacteria; phylum Bacillota; class Clostridia; order Tissierellales; family Sedimentibacteraceae; genus Sedimentibacter. The sequence goes on from JAQVRY010000005.1 coordinate 7,999, forward strand.
CCCTGCATACAAGGCAGGTATTATGGACGGAGATATTGTTGTCAAAATTAATGATATTCCTGTGAATACTTGGGATGAGCTGACAAACCTGGTTGAAAATTCAAATAAAACGGTAAAGGTTACTATAGATAGGAAAGGTGAAATTATAGATTACAATATTGAGCTGCAGGAACAAATATCTGTAAGATTTAATACTCAGCTTGAAAAATCATTTATGACGGCGATATCCTCTTCAATGTATAAAACCGTATATTATATTGAACTTATGTTTAAAACCATAAGACAGCTTGTTACAGGAAGATTGGGCAGTGATGCCCTAGGCGGACCTGTAATGGTAATATCTATGGTGGGGGAAGCAGCTCAAAGCGGAATTCTTTCACTTTTCAGCCTTGCAGCTTTTATAAGCATTAACTTAGGATTCATGAATTTACTTCCCATTCCTGCATTGGATGGAAGCAAGCTTATATTTTTAGCTATAGAAGGAATAAGAGGTAAAGCATTGCCTGCTGAAAAGGAAGGCTATATACACTTTATAGGTTTTGTATTCTTAATAGGTTTTATGTTGTTTATCACTTATAAAGACATATTGAGAGTGTTCAGAATATAGATTTATTTGTCATCCTGAGCGTAAGCGAAGGATTCAGAATGACTAACGTTACGGTTATGCGAAGATACTAACTCTTGCATCTTCGTTATTGGAGATATTATGGATAAAATAATAAGAAGACAAAGTTTAAAAGTTATGGTAGGAAATGTTCAAATAGGTGACGGTGCAGATGTAACGGTACAGTCCATGACTAATACTTTCACCAAAGATGTAAAGTCAACAGTCGCTCAAATTTTACAATTGGAAGAAGCAGGTTGCGAAATTATCA
>JAQVRY010000005.1:8973-25579 GCA_028700795.1 Tissierellia bacterium
GGAAATGTTCAAATAGGTGACGGTGCAGATGTAACGGTACAGTCCATGACTAATACTTTCACCAAAGATGTAAAGTCAACAGTCGCTCAAATTTTACAATTGGAAGAAGCAGGTTGCGAAATTATCAGGGTAGCGGTTGCTGATAATGAAGATGCAGAAGCTATTAAGGAAATAAAAAAACAAATTCATATACCAATTGTTGCAGATATTCATTTCGATTACAGATTAGCACTAAAAAGCATTGAAAATGGAATAGATAAATTGAGAATTAATCCCGGAAATATTGGCAGCAGGGACAGAGTTAAAAAGGTTGTGGAACAGGCAAAGCCAAGAAATATTCCAATCAGAATAGGAGTAAATGCGGGAAGTATCCACAAGGAAATATTAAAAAAATACAATGCTCCGACGTCAGAAGGAATGGTGGAATCTGCATTGGAGCATGTGCGTATTTTAGAGGACCTTGATTACGGCAACATCGTAATTTCTATGAAGGGCACGGATATTAAAATGACCATTGACGCTTATAAAAGTATGGCGAAAAAGGTTAATTATCCTCTTCACCTTGGAATTACTCATGCAGGGACATTATTTGAAGGAAGCATACGCTCCGCTATTGGTGTTGGAAGTCTTTTAGCTGACGGCATTGGGGACACTATAAGAATATCTTTAACAGATGAACCAAAGGAAGAAGTAAAGGTTGCAAAGGAAATTTTAAAAAGCCTTAATTTAAGAAATTTCGGAATAAATTATATAACATGCCCCACATGCGGCAGAACTAATATCCAGCTTATCGAGCTTTCAAAAAAGATTCAGGAAGGTTTAAAAGATATTAATAAGCCTTTAACAGTTGCAATAATGGGCTGCGCAGTTAACGGCCCCGGAGAAGCAAGGCAGGCGGATATTGGTATTGCAGGTGGAAAAGGAGAAGCCTTATTGTTTAAAGGGGGAGAAATTATTGGCAAGGTAAAGGAAGAAGAAATAGTTAAAAGATTGTTGGAAGAAATAGATAAACTCCCCTAAGGTTGACATCTAATTAAAATGTGTAGTATAATTTATATATAGAAATTGAATATATTTCAATTAACATTATCGCTATTTAAACCAAGCGTTTATAAAATAAATAGCATAAAACTAAGGAGGAATCATGTCAGTAGGAGTTTTAAATGTAGAAAAAAGATTAAAAACAAATAACAAACAGCTGCGAAGAGAAGGATATTTGCCTGGAAGCATATCCAGCAAAGGGAAGGATTCAGTGTCAGTTACCATAAAGGCTGATGAACTGAGAAAAGGCTTATCAACTTATGGAAGGAATGCTTTATTTAAAATAACATTGAGCGACAAGGAAATCACCGGCATGGTAAAAGACATTCAGCTTTCACCTGTGAAAGGTACAATGCTGCATGTTGATTTTCAAGAAGTATCATTAACAGAAGAAATCAAGGTTGTTTTATCAATTGCGCTTAAAGGAATGGATGCATTAGAATTTAAAGGATTAATGGCATTAAGACAATTAGATACAATTACTGTTAAAGGATTACCTCAGAATATTCCTGATGACATATCAATTGATGTTTCAAATATCGACAAAGTAGAAAATATATGCTTAAAAGATGTGAAATTTCCTGAAGGAATCGTTCCGGAAGGTGACCCTGAACATGTTTTAATCTCTATCGTTGAATCTAAGAGAACATCTGTAGAAGAGGAAGAAGAAACAGCTGAAGAAACCGATGTTGAAGTTGAAGTAATCGGTGAGCAACAAGATATAGAATAAATTAAAAATTTAAGGAATAAAAGCAACCTCGCAACCATGCCCAATGTAGGCGTGGTAACGAGGTTATTTTTCGTCAATAAAGGCGTGATTATAATTCCTCTATATGAATAAGTCCTTCAAAAGAGTTAAGCTTTTGTATAACATCAATGTGATTCATTCTATCTTTTGTTTCCAGTGTTATTATTGCGATAACTGATACTTCGTGAAGTACAGTGTCTTTTGTAATTTCAATATTACGCACTTTGAAATCTGATAAATTACAAAAAATTATGAATTTATCCAATTGTTCAATAGATTTACATGAAGTGTATATATTAATATGTTTATTATTTAAAATTTTCATTAATTATAAGCATAAGAAACGTCATTATTATCAATTGTTTTAATCAAATATATTTTCATTATATTGAATTTAGGTTTTAATTTTGTTATACTCATTAGTAGAAAATAAAGGGAGACTACTATGTTTTTAAAAAATTTATTTGCCGCTAATGACCTTGATGATATAAAAATAGATAAGATCGAGGTGCTAGAAAATACAAATACTATAATTTTATACGCATTAAGTCAAGAAATTATAGATTTAAATCATATAGAAAATATCAAGGAGGAGATAAGAAAGCATTATAATAATATAGTAAACATTGAAATACAATTAAATTATAAATTAAGCAAAAATATAAACGTTGAAAAAATAAAAGAAAACATATTTTACATCATCAACAAAAGTTCAAATATGCTGTCCAAAGCAAAGGACAATATAATGATTGAATTTAAAAATGATTGTTTTTTTGTTATTGCAAACAATAAGCTGCTTATAAACGAGCTGATTGACAATAATATAGAAAGAAAAGTCAAGAATCTTATATGCGAATACACTTTAAATTATAATATAGAAACAATATATCAGGAAGCAGAAGATGAAGCAGCGATTACTACACAAAGAATTTTTGACGAGGAATTAAAAAAGAGTCTACAAGTAATTAAAAACAATTCTTCTGAAAGAAAACCTGCCAACAAAGCCCAAGAAGGTAAATATAAGAAAAGGTCAAGAAAAAAGATTGACTTTGACAGCATACCGCTGTCTGTTATTTCTGATATAACAAATGACTCAGGTGTTGTTAAAATTAAGGGGAGAATTGTAAATGTTGATAAAAGAGAGTTGAAAAACGGCTCTCTACTTATGTCAGTCAGCATAACCGATTTTACGGATACAATAATATGTAAATATTTTTGTCCTAAAGATTTTGATGATAAAGGAATTGAAAAAGGAAAGTACCTTCAAATTGCAGGGAATGCAGAATATGATGAATATGAAAAAGAACTGATTGTTAAAATCCAGGAGCTTCAGTTAAAAACCGAAGAAATGAAGCGAATGGATAATGCAGAAGAAAAACGGGTTGAGCTTCATCTGCATACAGGTATGAGCTCAATGGATGGAATAAACAGCTTTAAGGAATATGCCAAGAAGGCAAAGCAATGGGGTCACAAGGCAATTGCAATAAATGACCACGGTGTTGTACAAGGTTATCCTGAAGCAATGGAATGCGCTGATGATAATTTTAAAATCATCTATGGTATGGAAGGATATTTGATTAACGACACGGTCAATATTGTAAATAATTGCGAGAATATTGATTTGGATTCGGATTTTGTCGTTTTTGATTTAGAAACAACCGGTTTAAATCCAAAAAATGACCATATAATTGAAATCGGAGCAGTGAAAATTTCAAACAGAAAGGTTATTGACAGCTTTTCAACATTTGTACATACCGATAGAAAGCTTCCGGAAAAGATCATTGAATTAACATCAATTACAGATGATATGCTTGTGGGACAACCTGATATTGGTGATGCTCTGCCGTCATTTCTGGATTTTGCAAAAGGAAGTGTTTTAGTAGCCCACAATGCCAAATTTGACGTTGGTTTTATAAGAGAAAAAGCAAAGGTATTGTCTATTGAAAATTATAATCCGTCAACCTTGGATACTTTGGAGCTTTCAAAAGCTCTAATTAAAGATGTTAAAAACCATAGGCTTAATACCTTAACAAAAAAATTAGGCATAAGCCTTTTAAACCACCACAGAGCAGTTGATGATGCAAATGCTACAGGACAGCTTTTCATAATTTTATTGAATAAGCTAAGAGAAAGAGAAATATATGATGTTTCAAAATTAAATGAGCTCCTTAAGGAAGACATCGATATTGTTAAACAACCTTACTACCATATCAATATACTTGTAAAAAATTATACAGGCCTTAAAAACCTATACAACTTGGTTTCTGATTCACATATAAATAATTTTTATAAAAAGCCAAGGCTTTTAAAATCAAATCTAAGCAATTTAAGAGAAGGTTTGATACTTGGAACTGCCTGTGAATCAGGAGAACTTTACAGAGCAATACTTGAGGGCAAAAGTGATGAAAAGATCGAAGAAATTGCTGATTATTATGATTTTTATGAAATACAACCGCTTAACAACAATATGTTTTTAGTAAACAATGAAAGATTAAAAGGTGTTGAAGAGCTTAAAGAAATTAACAAAAAAATCATACAATTAGGTGAAAAGAAAGGGAAAACATCAGTTGCCACAGGTGATGTTCACTTTTTGGAGCCGGAAGATGAAATTTACAGAAGAATTCTAATGTCAGGACAAGGATATGAGGATGCGGAAAAACAAGCCCCACTATATTTTAAAACGACCGAGGAAATGCTTGATGATTTTTCATATTTAGGTGAAGAAAAGGCATATGAAGTGGTTGTAAAAAATACAAATTTAATTGCTGATTTAATTGAGCCCATACTCCCCATTCCAAAGGGGACATTTCCTCCGGTAATGAAAGGCTCAGATAATGAGTTAAGAAATATATGTTTTGATAAAGCTAAATCAATCTATGGAGAAAAACTCCCGGACATAGTTGAAAGCAGATTAAACAGGGAGTTAAACTCAATAATCGGCAATGGATACTCTGTAATGTATATGATTGCTCAAAAATTAGTTAAGAAATCAAATGAAGACGGATACTTAGTAGGCTCAAGAGGCTCGGTAGGCTCCTCCTTTGCAGCAACAATGGCAGGAATAACAGAAGTAAACCCATTGGTGCCACATTATGTATGCCCGAAGTGTAAATATTCTGAATTTATAGAAGATGGAAGCTATGGCTCGGGTTTTGATTTACTTGACAAATCTTGCCCTGTTTGCAGCACTCTACTAATAAAGGATGGTCATGACATACCATTTGAGGTGTTCTTAGGATTTGAAGGAGATAAGGAGCCTGATATAGATTTAAATTTTGCCGGTGAGGAGCAAGGGGTATGCATGAAATATACTGAAGAGCTTTTCGGAAAGGGCAAAGTTTTTAGAGCCGGTACTATAAGTACAATTGCTGATAAAACAGCCTACGGCTTTGTTAAGAATTATTTTGAAGAAAGAGGTATTTCTAAAAGAAAGGCTGAAATTAAAAGGCTAATTCAAGGTTGTTTAGGTATTAAACGCACCTCCGGGCAGCATCCCGGCGGGGTTATGATTGTTCCTGAGGACAAGGACATATATGATTTTACACCTGTCCAATATCCTGCAAACAATGAAAAATCCGGAACAATAACTACGCATTTTGACTACCAGTCTATTTCCGGAAGAATACTAAAACTTGATTTGCTTGGTCATGATACTCCAAGTATCATACGTATGTTGGAGGACTTAACCGGTTTGGAAAACGATGATATTCCTACGGATGACCAAAGCACAATGGCTATTTTTAACAGTCCTGAAATATTAGGTATATCATTGGATGAAATAAATTGCAGCACAGGAACACTAGCGATACCAGAATTTGGAACTCCCTTTGTAAGACAGATGATTATGGATACTAAGCCAAAATCATTTTCAGACTTGGTTAGAATAAGCGGACTTTCCCACGGAACGGATGTTTGGATTAACAATGCTCAGGATATAATAAAAAAAGGATATGCAGAAATTGGTGGAGTTATTTCAACCCGTGACGACATAATGACATATTTAATTCAAATGGGAGTAGATAAGAAAACCGCTTTTGATATAATGGAAAGAGTTCGTAAGGGGAAAGGGCTTCGGAAGGAAGATGAAGAAGCAATGAAGAAGCAAAATGTTCCTAAGTGGTACATAGACTCCTGCAATACTATAAAATATATGTTTCCCAAGGCACATGCCGTGGCATATGTAACTATGTCTGTAAAAATTGCTTACTTTAAGGTTCATTACCCTGAAGCTTTCTATGCAACATATTTTTCCACCAAGGTTGATGATTTTGATGCAGATATTGTCACAAAAGGACAAAACAACATACTGAGCACAATAAGAGCACTTGAAGAAAAAGGAAACGATAAGACCACAAAAGAAAAAAATCTTATAACTGTTCTTGAAGTAGCGTATGAAATGTACAAGCGAGGCTTCAAATTTACCAAAGTTGATTTATATAAATCTGATGACAGGAAATTCTTACTTACTGAAGATGGAATACTGCCTCCTCTTATGGGACTGGCAGGGCTTGGCGCCAATGCGGCAGCAAATATAAAGGCAGAGAGAGAAATTTCCAGATTTATTTCAATAGAAGATATTATAAAAAGAGCCAAAGTTACAAAGACAGTAATCGAAGTGTTGGAAAACCACGGCTGCCTGAAAAATATGGATGAAACAAACCAGATATCAATTTTTAATGTATGACTGTTGTAGGACACGCCTTCTTCGGATTACCGTGAATTTACAACTTGCAATTATTTCGAAAAAAATGTTTGATTTTTAATATCTTTTGTGATATACTATTAAAAAGATAGATTTTGACGGAAAGAGTGGGTGACCCCACTCTTTCTACTTGTATGACCTTGCGCTATAAGCGTTAAGGATAGGCATATAAGCATAAAGGAGAGGGAATATACATATGAGCAAGAAAAATATCATATCTTCTGTTCGTAAAATTACAGAAGAAATACTGAAATCTACTGAAATTGAGCTGATTGATATTGAGTATGTAAAAGAGGGGCCGTTTAAGTATTTGAAAATTTACATAGATAAGCCCGGGGGAATAACTGTAGATGATACTGCGGATATAAGCAGAGCTCTTAATAAAAAGCTTGATGAAGCAGACCTGATAGATGAACAATACTTTTTGGAAGTATCTTCACCTGGAATTGAAAGACCTTTTAAAAAAGAAGCAGATTATATGACTAATATTGGGAATGTAGTTGAAGCAAGGTTTTACAAGCCAATTGATGGCAAGAAGTCAGTAAAAGGCATATTAAAAGAGAAGAACGAGAATAATATTGTAATTGAATCAGGAGAAAATATTATTACGATTGAACTTAATGATCTGGCAAAAATAAATAGAGTGATAGAGGATTTTTAATGGAGGGGTTGTTTAAATGAACAAGGATATTTTAAATGCGTTAAACGAGCTTGAAAGAGAAAAGGGTATCAAGCAAGACGTTGTTTTGGAAGCTATAAGCTCTGCATTGGAAACAGGATATAAGAAAAATTACGGCAAAGCTACAAACTTCAGTATTGAAATAGATAAAACAAATGGTGAATACAAACTTTTTCAGGACAAAACTGTTGTAGAAAGTGTTGAAAACAATAATTTAGAAATTTCTTTGGAAGAAGCAAAAACAATTGATTCAAAATTTGAATTGGGAGATATAGTTAAAATTCAAATCGAGCCCAAAAAGGATTTCGGCCGAATAGCAGCCCAAACAGCAAGACAAGTAATATTACAAAAAATTCGCGAGGCTGAAAGAGAATCAGTTTTCAGTGAATATTACGGAAGAGAATCAGATATATTGACAGGTGTTGTGCAAAGAGAAAACAAGGGTAATATATTTGTAGACTTAGGCAAAATTGAAGGTGTATTATCTGTTAACGAGCAAATACCCGGCGAGGTATACAATGCCGGTGACAGAATAAAAACTGTTATTTTGGAGGTTAAAAACACGGGGAAAGGCGCCAACATTATGTTGTCAAGAAGCCATCCTAATCTTGTTAAGAGGTTATTTGAGCTTGAAGTGCCTGAAATTCATGACGGAACTATTGAAATATTTTCAATTTCAAGGGAAGCTGGCTCAAGAACAAAAATAGCTGTTTTTTCACATGATCCCAATGTTGAGCCCATAGGCTCCTGTGTAGGAAATAAAGGTACAAGGGTTAAAAATATTATTGATGAAATAAATCAAGAAAAAATTGATATTATAATTTATGATAAAGACCCCGAAAAATTTATAGCCAATAGTTTAGGACCTGCTAAAATAGTTATTGTTAAAGCTAATGAAAAGGAAAAAACAGCAGTAGCTGTTGTTCCAGACAATCAACTTTCTTTAGCAATTGGAAAGGAAGGACAAAATGTAAGACTTGCTGCAAAACTTACAGGATGGAGAATTGACATAATAAGCGAATCTCAGTATAATGAACGCTCTCAGGAGGAAGTATGAAAGCTCGAAAAATACCAATGAGAAAATGTATCGGCTGTATGGAAAGTTTTCCAAAAAAGGAGTTATGTAGAATTGTAAAAACAAAGGAAAATGAAATTTTTTTCGATAGAACAGGAAAACTAAACGGCAGAGGGACATATATATGCAAAAATATTGAATGCTACAATAAAGCAATTAAATCAAAGAGGTTGTCAAAATCATTGGAAACTGAAATACCGGACGAGGTATACGAAGCCATAAAGGCAGAGATAGAAAAAGATGCATAAAATATACTCATTTTTAGGTATCGCAAGAAAAGGTGGTAATGTATCCATAGGTTTTGATTCAACAAAGATGGATATTGAAAAAAATAAAAGTTTTTTGGTTATAATTGCATTGGATGCTTCAGATAAAACAAAGAAAAACATTAAATTCATATGTGATAAGTATAATTGCAAATATATTGAGTTTGGAGAAAAGGAATTATTGGGAAAAAGCCTTGGAAGAAAGGTGGTGAGCGTTCTGTCAATAACAGACAAGAACATATCATCGTATTTAATAAATAATGTATAAACCGGAGGTGGTTGCATGAGAATATATGAACTTGCAAAAGAATTAGAAATGAACAGCAAAGATCTTGCAAAATTAGTCGAACAGGAATTAGGAATTGAAGTAAAAAATCACATGAGCTCCATGACTGATTTAGAAGTTTTAAGATTTAAAAAGGCTTTAAGTCTTAGTAATAGCGGCAAAAAAACAAAGGTTGTTAAAAGCAGCAAAAATGCCATTATAGATGATGAGCCTTTGGTTGACGAAAAAATAGATTTGAATCAGGCAAAACTTAAAAAGGTGGATAAAAAACTATTATCACCAGGTAAGAAACATACTCCAACTAAACCAGTAGCTGCAAAATCATCACAAGGTGCAGAAAAAAAGGAGCCCAAGAAAGAGCTTAACAAGAATAAACAAAGGTGGAAAAAGCCCCAGCAGCAGCAGAGCCGTCCTGAGCCAAAACAGCACAAGGTTAAGACTATCAGCATGGAGGATACCATTGTAGTAAGAGAGTTTGCAGACAAATTGGGTATTCCTGTGAATGTTGTAATATCCAAGTTGATTTTGCTTGGAGTAATGGCTAATATGAACCAGGAAATTGACTATGACACCGCAGCGTTGATTGGGGAAGAATTTGGCGCTAAAATTAATAAAATTGAAGTTGTTGATGAACTGCAAAACTTAGAGGATTCATTATTTAAAGAAGATAAAGATGATGAAAAGGAATTACAACCAAGACCTCCTATAGTTACTGTAATGGGTCATGTTGACCATGGCAAAACTTCGCTTCTTGATGCTATCAGGGATACTTCTGTTACAGAGCTTGAAGCGGGAGGAATCACTCAGCATATAGGAGCATCACAGGTTGAAATTAACGGTAAAAAAATAACATTCCTTGATACTCCCGGCCATGAAGCTTTTACCGCAATGAGAGCCAGGGGAGCAAAAGTTACTGATATAGCAATAATAGTAGTAGCTGCAGACGATGGCGTAATGCCTCAGACGATTGAAGCAATAAACCATTCAAAAGCAGCAGGAGTTCCTATAATCGTCGCTGTGAATAAAATCGACAAACCTACTGCAAACCCTGATAAAGTAAAACAGGAACTTTCAGAGCAAGGTGTAATATCCGAGGACTGGGGAGGAGATACTATATTTGTGCCCGTTTCGGCGAAAAAACGCAACGGTATTGAAGAGCTGCTGGAAATGATACTGTTGGTTGCAGAAGTTCAGGAATTAAAAGCTAACCCAAACAGAAGCGCTAAAGGTACAATTATTGAAGCGAAGCTTGATAAAGGAAGAGGACCTGTTGCTACTGTTTTGATAAATAAGGGAACATTGAAAAAGGGCGATTATGTATTGGTGGGAAGCACTCACGGCAAGGTTAGAGCCATGTTTAATTCAAAAGGGAAAAGAATTACTCAAGCAGGACCATCCGTTCCGGTTGAGATATTAGGGCTTTCTGAAACGCCACAAGCAGGAGATATGTTGGCAGCAATGGAAAATGAAAAGGATGCTAAAAATATTGCTGAAAAACGCAAGGATAAAAAGCACCTTGAAAGCATAAATGTTTCATCAAAGGTATCATTGGATGACTTATATGAAAGAATACAAAAAGGTGAAGTAAAAGATTTAAATATTATTATTAAGGCAGATGTAAGCGGCTCAATAGAAGCAGTTAAACAATCACTGCAAAAATTAAGCATGGAAGAGGTTAAGGTAAATCCTATACACGGTGGTGTAGGAGGAATAAACGAAAATGATATCTTACTTGCTTCTGCTTCAAATGCAATAGTAATTGGTTTTAACGTAAGACCTTCCGTAGCTGCGCTTGACCTTGCAAAACAAGAAAATGTTGATGTGCGTACCTATCAAATAATTTACAATGCAATTGAAGATATTGAATCTGCAGTTAAAGGTATGCTTAAACCGATATTCAAAGAAGTAGTTATGGGAAGAGCTGATGTAAGACAGACATTCAAGGTACCAAACGTGGGGGTTGTTGCAGGTGTTTATGTAACAAGCGGTAAGATTACAAGAAAATCAAAAATAAGATTGCTTCGTAACGATATAGTTATTCACGACGGACTAATTACATCTCTGAAAAGATTCAAAGATGACGTATCTGAGCTTAACAACGGTTATGAAGGTGGAATCGGCATTGAAAAGTACAATGATATTAAGGAAGGCGACTCAATGGAAGCCTATATCATGGAAGAAATAAAAAGATAACTAAAGAGGTAGTAGGAAATGGCAAATAGAAGAAATAACAGGTTGTCGGGGGAAGTTAAAAGAGCAATAAGCGAGATAATCAGATTTGATGTTAAAGACCCTCGAATTTCAGAGCTTATGAGCATAACGGATGTTCATGTAACAGAAGATTTGAAATTCGCTAAAATATATGTTTCAGACTACAATGATATTGAATCAACTTTAATTGCTCTAAATAGCGCCAAGGGTTTTATAAGAAAAGAAATTGGCAAGAAAGTTAAAATGAGAATTATTCCGGAACTTATATTCATTAAAGATGATTCAATTGCAAAAGGAATGCATATGAGCTCTTTGATTGATAAAATTATTGAAGAAGATAAAATTAGAAAGGTTAATGAAGATAATGCGGAAGAATGAAGTGAAAGGAATATTTAATTTAATAAATACTTCTGACAAAATTTGTATAGCAGGACACAAGGCACCTGATGGAGACTGCATAGGGTCAGTGATGGCCCTTTATAACTTCCTTAAACCATTCAATAAAAATATTACAGTAATGATAGACGGCAATATTCCATATAATTATAAAGCCTTTACGGATGAAAGCATTATATTAAAAAATTATGATAATGAAGAATTTGACCTTTTGTTTGTATTGGATACAAGTGACACAAAAAGGCTCGGGAAGTTTGAAGATGTATTAAAAAAATCAAAAAAAACAGTAGTTATCGACCATCACAAAACCAATGAAGGCTTTGGTGATATCAATATAATAGATAATGAAATGAGCTCCACGGGTGAGCTGTTATATGATATATTAAAAGCTTCTGATTTGGATATTTCCGTTGAAGTTGCTGTTTTAATCTACATTGCTATTCTAACTGATACAGGAAAATTTTCTTATACTAACACTACAAGTAATACTCACAGGAAAGCAGCGGAGCTAATTGACCTTGGTGTTAATGTGTCAGAAATAGACAACATTGTTTACAATTCGAAACCTTCTAACATAGTTAGAGCATTTATTGACTGTGTAAGCGGGGTTGAGCTGTATTATGAAAACAGGTTAGGCATAACAGCAATAACAAAAAGTATATTGGATAAAAATAATGCTGATATAGCGGATATTGACGGTGTTGTTGAATACATAAGAGAAATAAAAGAAGTTGAAGTATCATGCGTGCTTAAAGAAAATGATGAAGGCACAAAAGTAAGCTTAAGATCAAAGAATAATATAGATGTTTCCGCTGTTTCCGTTAAATACAAAGGCGGAGGTCACGCAAAAGCTGCAGGCTTTGAACTTAATGAAAACATAGAAAACGCAAAAAAGATTATTATAGAGGAATTTAAAGAGTATTTCGTGTAATGATAGGAATATTAAATATATTAAAACCAACAGGTATGACATCCCATGATGTGGTAAGTGCTATAAGAAAAATATTAAATATAAAAAAGATCGGTCATGCAGGAACTCTTGATCCAAATGTAGCAGGAGTATTGGTTATTTGTGTGGGTAAAGCAACGAAATTCAGCGAATATCTAATGAGCGGCGATAAAGAATATATATGCGAGCTAATATTCGGGCAAAGCACAGACACACAAGACAGCTACGGTTTAGTTATAAATGAATCAGACAAAGTATCAGTTTCAATTGACGAATTAATCAAGGTTTTAAAAGAATTTACAGGTGAGATAATTCAAATTCCTCCTGCATATTCAGCTGTAAAACTAAATGGGAAAAAACTATACGAATATGCAAGACAAAATATTCAAGTTGAAAAACAAGGAAGAACGATAAAAATTAATGATATCAAATTACTTAAATTTTATGGCAAAAGTGCTCTCTTAAAAGTAAAATGCAGCAAGGGAACATATATGAGAACTCTTTGCAACGATATCGGGAATAGATTGGGTACTTACGGCCATATGGGAATTTTAATACGAACTGAATCCAAAGGTTTACATATTAATAATTCTGTAACCCTACATAAGTTGAAGTTTTTAAATGATACCAATAGATTGAATGAATGTTTAATTCCTGTTGAAGACATTTATAAATTAGATAAGCTCAATGTAGAATCGAAATACTACGATAGATTGACTGCAGGAAATGAAGTTGATGCTAAGACAAATATAGACAGTGATAAATTTTATGTATACTGCAGGAATAGTCTTATAGGTATTGGAAGAAAAGTTGAAGATAATAGAATTAAAATAGACAAAATGCTTATATAACGGGTGTGACTTATGAGAAATACAAATGGTTCATGTATTGCAATAGGAAACTTTGATGGAATACACGTAGGACATGATGTTCTAATCAGAAGAATGATTGAGCTAAGCAATGCAACAGCTCAAGAGAGCATAATAATAACATTTAAATATGTGAGGAATGACCTTAAAAAGTCTTCCATGAATATGAAATACATCAACAGTCCTCATACAAAATTAGAAATACTGAAATCATATAATGTAGATGAAGTTATTGAAATTGAATTAAATGAAATTGTATCTAAATATTCGCCTGAGCAGTTTATTAAGCTCTTGGTGGATAATTATAATGTAAAAAATATTGTAGTGGGCTATAATTTTACCTTCGGACACAAAGCAATAGGCAATGTTAATACATTAAAAGAATTTCAGGATAAATACGGATACAGAGTGGAGGAAATACTTCCGGTAAAGTATAACGGTATTGCTGTAAGTTCGACATTGGTTAGAACCCTGCTTAATGAAGGGAAAATTAATGAAGCTAATACACTTTTATTAAATAAATATACCATCAATAATAATGAATTAAATATTAACTATAATAAAAACATAGGTTTTGTAGATAATAAAAGCAGTATTTTAGTTCCTCCTGATGGGAAATATGTAGTAAACTTAGGAAGGAAAGAATATATTGTAAACATTGTTTCAAACAAGATTGGAGCTTCTTTGATATTTGACAATAAAGTTGATGAAAACATGGACATTGTATTCATAAATAAAGCATTTTAAAAATTATTGTTTACAAAAATTAATTAATATGTTAGACTTTATAAGTTCCATAGCCTAAGTTTAACGACTCCTCAACGTTTTGCTTGGATTATGGTGAAATAATTATATTTGGAGGTAAAAATGAATAAAGAGCAAAAAACACAAATTATTGAACAGTACAGAATTAATGAAAAAGATACTGGTTCACCTGAAGTTCAAATAGCTTTATTGACTTTCAGAATCAACAATCTTACGGAACATTTAAAGGACAACAAAAAGGACCATCATTCAAGAAGAGGTCTTTTGCAAATGGTTGGACAAAGAAGAGGTTTTCTTAATTACTTAATAAATACTGACATCGAAAGATATAGAAGCATTATAGCAAAATTAGGATTAAGAAGGTAAGCAGACGACACAGTTTGGTTCGCTTGCTTATACTGTAAGTGAAATTTTAAAGCGGGGGAACCCGCTTTATATTTTACCGTTAAAGGAGGTAACATGGAAGAAAAAATATTTAAATACATACTTGCCGGAAGAGAATTAAAAGTAACTGTAGGTAAAATTGCTGAACTTGCAAACGGCTCTTGCATAGTTCAATACGGAGATACAGTAATAATGGCAAATGTAGCGTCATCAAAAGAGCCAAGAGAAGGTATTGACTTTTTCCCACTAAGTGTAGATTTTGAGGAGAAACTATACTCTGTAGGAAAGATACCCGGTGGATTTATTAAAAGAGAAGGAAGACCAGGAGAAAAGGCAATACTAACATCACGTTTAATTGACAGACCTTTGAGACCGCTTTTCCCAAAGGGATACAGAAATGATGTTTCAGTAACGGTTACTGTTTTATCGGTAGACCAAGATTGCTCACCTGAAATAGCAGGAATGATTGGCTCATCGATTGCATTGTCAATATCAGACATACCGTTTGATGGACCTACAGGTGCTGTAAATTTAGGTCTTATTGACGGTAAGTTTATAGTTAACCCAAACAGCAATGAAAGAGAAATAACAGCACTTGATTTAACCGTATCAGGAACAAGAGAAGCAATTATGATGGTTGAAGCAGGTGCAAATGAAGTTAAAGAAGAAGTAATGCTTGATGCAATACTGTTCGCACATGAAGAAATCAAAAAGCTCTGTGACTTTATAAATGAAATTGTAAAAGAGGTTGGTAAAGAAAAATTAGATTACCCAAAATTTGTATGCGATGAAATCATTGAAAAAGAAATCAGAGAATATGCGGCTCCAATAATAAACGAAGCAATTATTGAAGAAGACAAACTTAAAAGACAAGAAAATATCGATAATTTTAAAGCTTCAACCAAAGAAGTATTCTTGGAAAAATACCCTGAAAATAAAGCCGATATTGACGATGCTCTATATTCAATAGTTAAGGAAAAGGTAAGAGAAAATATTCTTGAAAGAGGCATTAGACCTGACAACAGAGGAATAGACGAAATAAGAAAGATTTCCTGTGAGGTTGGAATCCTGCCAAGAACACACGGCTCAGGTCTTTTCACAAGAGGTCAGACCCAGGTTCTTACTGTTACTACACTTGGAGTGTCAAGTGACGAGCAGACATTGGACGGAATTTCCGAAGAAACTAAAAAACGCTACATGCATCATTACAATTTCCCATCCTATTCGGTTGGTGAAACAAGACCATCAAGAGGACCCGGAAGAAGAGAAATAGGACACGGAGCTTTGGCAGAAAGAGCGTTAGAGCCTGTGCTTCCAAGTGAAGAGGATTTTCCTTACACCATAAGACTTGTTTCCGAGGTTTTAAGCTCTAACGGCTCAACATCACAGGCAAGTGTGTGCGGCTCAACACTATCATTGATGGATGCAGGAGTTCCCATTAAAGCACCGGTTGCAGGAGTTGCAATGGGACTTATGAAAGAAGGAGACAATATAGTTGTACTTACGGACATTCAAGGTATGGAAGATTTCCTTGGAGACATGGACTTTAAGGTTGCAGGAACAAAAGATGGAATTACAGCTATTCAAATGGATATAAAGGTACATGGAATTGACAAGGAAGTTTTGACAAATGCCTTGAAAAAAGCTTATACGGGAAGAATGTTCATCTTAGGTAGGATGCTTGAATGCATTGACAAACCAAGAGAAGAAGTAAGCAAGTATGCACCAAAGATTATTATAATGAATATTGACCCTGACAAAATAAGAGATGTAATAGGTTCAGGCGGAAAAGTAATCAATAAGATTATTGAAGAAACAGGAGTCAAAATCGATATTGAAGATGACGGCTCAGTTTCAATAGCAGCTGAAAATGTTGAAAGTGCATATAAGGCTAAGAGAATAATTGAAAGTATAGTTAAAGAAATTGAAGTAGACGAAATTATATTAGGAAAGGTTGTCAGGATAGAATCCTATGGAGCTTTTGTCCAGCTTTCTGATAACAAGGATGGTTTACTTCATATTTCACAAATAGACAACAAAAGAGTTGCAAAGGTTGAAGATGTTTTGAAAATTGGTGACGAAGTCCTGGTAAAAGTAATAGGCATCGATGAAAAAGGCAAAATCAAACTTTCAAGAAAAGCAGCAATGCAGCAAACAGAAAATCAATAAAAACACTAAGATAACAAATATCATATTACTATGTATTTGTTATTTTTGTATGACCTAACCCTATTT
>JAQVRY010000005.1:25679-29330 GCA_028700795.1 Tissierellia bacterium
TTATTGATTAAGCCTGCAATTTTTCTTGTAATTTAAGTAAATATTTGTTAGCATAAAGAAAGGCACAAATAATAATCATAAATATTCCTCATGAATAATACATTTAATTATAAGGGGGATTTTTATGAAATTTTTTTTAAAAAATTTTGTATTCATAAGAAAAATTCTAATAATAATTTTTTTGGTTATTATTATAATATTACTTATAATAGGCAGATTCAGAACTATGAGAGTTAAAATGGTAGGATTAGAGGAAGGGGTCTGCACCTTTAGAGGTATGGGGACACACCTTAATGTAGAAAGTCTTTGGGGTAAGCATTAAGGAATGTCCCTGTACTTGGGATAGTCTCTGCCGGTCAGAGGAATGTTACCGAATTATGCATATTATCAACTGGAGGAAAAATGATAAAAAAACACACATTAGATAACGGGCTTAGAATAGTAATGGAAAAAATCGATTATGTAAAGTCTGCATCCATAGGTATATGGGTTAATGTAGGTTCTTATAATGAAAACGATGAAACCAACGGATTGTCGCACTTTATAGAGCACATGCTTTTCAAAGGGACAATAAACAGAAAAGCAAATGAAATTGCAGAAGAAATTGACAGTTTAGGTGCTCAGATGAATGCATTTACAAGCAAGGAATGCACCAGCTTTTACGTTAAAGTTTTGGAAGAAAATATTATAGAATCAGTGGATATACTTTCAGATATGTTTTTCAACTCTTTGTTTTCACCGGAGGAGATAGAAAAAGAAATATCCGTCGTAATTGAAGAAATTAAAATGTATGAAGATTCGCCCGAGGATATTGCATATGATAAATTATCTGAAATTATTTTTAATGAAAGCCCGATGGCATACAATATTCTTGGTACTGAAAATAATTTAAAAACTTTTACTAAAGATAAAGTAAAAAACTATATGGAGGAGAATTATTCTCCGTCGAATACTGTAATTTCTATTGCAGGAAGTTTCAATGAGGAAGAATTTGTTGAGCTGATTGAAAAAAACTTTAAACATTGGAGAAGCAAAAAAGTAAAACGAGTTCATAAAGACTCAAATTACCAAAGAAAAGTAATGGGTATCAATAAGGATTTAGAACAACTTCACATGTGCATAGGCAATATAACTTTTGGAAGGCATAACAAAAATTACCATTCACTCTTAGTATTGAACAATTTGTTGGGAGGGACAGCGAGCTCAAGGATTTTTCAAGAGGTAAGAGAGAAAAAAGGTCTTGTATATTCTATTTATTCATTTGTATCTAATTATTTCGATACAGGTATTTTCTGCATTTATGCAGGTATGAGCTACGAACAGGTTGAAGATGCTTTAAGAACCATATTAACAGAAATGGTAAGCATTAAAAACGGGAACATTAAAGAAAAAGAATTTATTAGAGCAAAACAGCAAATTAAAGGCAACTATATTTTAAGTCTTGAAAGCACATCAAGCAGGATGTCAGCCATTGGCAGAAGAGAACTTTTATATAATGAAATCCTGTATCCTGAAGAAATTATTGAAGGTATCAACAATGTTCAAATACAAGATGTTTTGGATGTTGCAAAAGAGCTGTTCAATATTAAGAACCTGAGTATTACTTTTACAGGGAATTTACATAAACATTCTGATATTGAAGATAAGATTAATAAAATACTGGGAGAAGAATATGAAAATTAAAGTAGTAAAGAATAATCCATTTAAATTACCTGCTTATGAAACGAAAGGCTCTGCAGGAGTAGACCTTCAAGCCTATGTTGATGCACCCTTAGTATTAAAACCAATGGAAAGAGCATTGGTACCCACAGGTTTATTTATTGAACTTCCTGAAGGTTACGAAGCTCAAGTAAGAGCTCGAAGCGGTTTGGCAATCAAGAACGGCATAAGTCTTGTAAACGGCATAGGAACTATTGACTCTGATTACAGAGGAGAAATAAAGGTAATTTTAATTAATCTTGGGAATGAAAGTTTTACTATAAATAACGGTGACAGAATTGCCCAAATGGTAATAATAAAGCATGAGCAGGCTATATTTGAATTGGTTGAAGACTTAAACAAAACAGAAAGAGGTCAAGGAGGTTTTGGGCATACAGGGATTCATTGACATAATAATAGAAGTAGAAATGGGGGGGAGTATATGAAATTAAGCGAGTTATACAGCAAAGAAATTATTAATGTGGACACCGGAGAAAATTTGGGGATTTTCGGTGACTGTGACTTGGTTATAGATGAAAAAACGGGAGAAATAATCAGCTTTATATCCGGTGGCAATTCACATTTTGCATTTTTCAAAGAACCAAAAAGAAAAGAAATACTTTGGAAGAATATAAAAAAAATCGGGAGCGACATGATTATTATTGAAAATGATTGATATACAATAACAAAAAGTTTATTTATGTTATATATGAATAACTGAACGTTAGTGTTATTGCTGTCAGAACCATTTTTAATTGTCATAGCTATGAATAACAGCGCAAAGCGTCATTCTGAACGCAGTGAAGAATCTCATCCTTTCGATAGTGTGTCTAATTCATGAAAATTTGAATGTAGTGAGGAATTTGGTTTCCAAAAATATGAGATACTTCATTATACTCAATATGACAAAATCTTTGATTTGTTAAATTATAATGTCAGTGTATAAAATTTATAAAACTCCAAAGAATAATCAGGAATACCTGATTATTTTTTAATGGAGGAAATATGGAATATAACAACTTATCTACCCAACAGAAATCACAGATATCAGTTAACCAAGATCAACCCTCTGGCGAGCCAATAAATCCTTTTATATTCAGCGGCACTCCAAATGACAATGAAGACAGCAGCCAGCCTATGGAAAATGTTAAACAAGTAGGAAGCATAACTCAAGTTGAGCCGGTAAAGGATATTTGTTTTATAAGTATAATAGGAGAAATTGAAGGACACTCTTCATTGCCTCCTCAAAGCAAAACAACAAAATATGAGCATATAATACCTTTGATTATAGGAGCTGAAATGGATCCGGAAATAAAAGGAGTACTTTTATTGATAAATACTATGGGAGGAGACGTTGAAGCAGGACTTGCCATTTCAGAATTGGTATCCAGTATTACAAAGCCTACGGTTTCAATTGTATTAGGCGGAGGACACAGCATTGGAACAGCATTGGCAGTTTCAGCTGTACATTCTTTCATAGCACCTACCGGAACAATGACAATTCATCCTATACGTACCAGCGGGTTAGTAATAGGAGTGCCTCAAACATTCAGATATTTTCAAAAAATGCAGGAAAGGATAACAAATTTTATTGTACTGAATTCAAATGTTGACAGGCAAGCTCTTTTAGATTATATGTATGACACCGATGAAATAGCTAATGATGTAGGAACTGTATTAAATGCAGAAGAAGTTGTTAATATTGGACTGATAGATGAAATTGGCGGATTCAGCAAAGCTATGAAAAAGCTGAGAGAGCTTATTGATAAAATGGAAAGATAGGTTGAATGAGGAAAGGGGACCAGTCCCCAATTGGCGCTCGTTGCGAATGACCTACCATCAATTTCTTTCTCTCTTCACTTGAAGAAATTGGGTTAATGAGGAAAGGGGACACACCTCTAAAGTAGGAAAGCCTCTGTGGAATAAGCTTTAGAGGAATGTCCCCAATCGGCG
>JAQVRY010000005.1:29430-33804 GCA_028700795.1 Tissierellia bacterium
GAAATTATCATTGCGGAATACTCACATCCTATGATATAATTAAATTTACAAAGAAACAGGGGGAAATTGCTTTAAATGGCTAAAACATCCACTAGTAAATCAAATAAAACAAGTAAAACAAACAAAATAATTAAAAAAACAAGTACAGGCAAAAAGAGTACAAGCACAAAAACATCCGGCAAAAATATTCTAACAAAAGAGATAACCGGGATTTTTCTTGTATCTTTTGCTGTATTCATGATTATTGTTGCCACAAAAGAAGCTCAGACCGGAATAATCGGCAGAAGTATAAATCTGTTTACTCATTCGGCATTTGGGGCAGGTTCTGAAGTATTGCCCTATTTTATTTTGGCTGTCGGGATTTTGAGGCTTTTAAATATAATTATATTGAATGATAACAATCAAATAGCCGCAATTATTGGGTTCTTTCTTTGTTTCATCATATACAGGGCAGTGTCCGACGCAGAAGTATATGCACAAATGGCATTAAGCCAAGACTTTAAGGAATTGGTTAAAATATCTTCTGAGTTTGGAATACTTAACAAAGGCGGAGGTGTTTTAGGAAATACAATTACATTTTTATTCATAAAGCTTATTGGTAAAAACGGAACATACATAGCCTTGGGTGCACTTATTTTTTCATTAATAGTATTACTTACAAATCAAAGTATAATCGGTATTTTAAAACTAATATCAAATTACATAAAGAAATTTTTTAATGTCATATATACATTCATATTTACGGAAGATGACGAAAATAAAACGAAAAAAGATAGATTACCTAAAAAACAGCAAGATGAAAATATTAAAATTTATGATTATATGAATACTGCTCAAGAGAATAAAAAAGCTGAAATTACTCAATTAAAAATAGATGACATACAAAAAACCGAAAATATGACTGAAGCATCAAAAAATGAACCAATTGGAGAAGTAAAGGAAAAATTCAAGCAAAAAGAAATCACAGATGAGATTATTACCATATCCGATGTTAAAACAGACAATTATAAACTGCCTTCAATCAAGCTTCTAGACACATTACCACTACACATAAGAGGCGATAAAGAAGATTTAAAGAAAGACGGAGAAAAGCTTATTGAAACATTAAACAGCTTCAACATACCTTGCAACATACTTCAAATTAATAAAGGCCCCACTATTACCAGATACGAAATTCAACCTGCTCCGGGAATAAAAGTAAGCCGTATAACTGCATTGTCTAACGATATAGCATTGGCTCTTGCAACCTCTGAAATACGTATGGAAGCTCCCATCCCAGGCAAAGCAGCAATTGGTATAGAAGTACCTAACAGGGCGAAAACAAGCGTTTATTTAAGAAGCATGATTGAATCAAGAGAGTATAAAACCATTTCAACAAACCTTCCTTTTGCACTTGGAAAGGATATTGCAGGCAAAAGTATAATTGTAAGCATTGATAAAATGCCTCACTTGTTAATAGCCGGAGCTACAGGTTCAGGCAAAAGTGTATGCATAAATTCACTTATAATGAGTATTTTATTTAAAGCAAAACCTGATGAAGTGAAGCTTATACTTATTGACCCTAAAGTTGTTGAGCTAAGCAACTACAACGGTATTCCACATTTATTGATACCGGTTGTAACTGACCCGAGAAAAGCGGCTAATGCACTTAATTGGGCGGTTTCAGAAATGACAAACCGCTACAAAGTCTTTGCACAGAATAGTGTGAGAGAAATAAATTCCTACAATGAAAAAATGGCAAGAGAAAACAAGGAAAAAATGCCTCAAATAGTAATAATAATCGATGAATTGGCAGATTTAATGACTGTGGCTTCTGCTGAAGTGGAAGAATACATAACCCGTATTGCTCAGTTAGCAAGAGCTTGCGGCATGCATCTTGTTATAGCAACTCAAAGACCTTCGGTAGATGTTATTACAGGTGTAATTAAGGCAAATATACCTTCCCGTATTGCATTTGCTGTATCATCTCATATAGATTCAAGAACTATCTTGGATACAGGGGGAGCAGAAAAACTTCTTGGAAAAGGGGATATGCTGTATCACCCCATAGGACTTCCAAAGCCTTTGAGAATACAAGGAACCTTTGTATCGGATGATGAAATAAAACGTGTGGTTGACTTTATTAAGGAGCAGCAAATCGAAGTAAAAGCTGACAAAGCAGATGAAATAATAAAAGAAATTGAAAACCAGACTACTAGCGAAGATGTTGATGAATATTTAGAGCAGGTAATTGAGACGGTAGTAAATGACGGTCAGGCTTCAGTATCCTACATTCAAAGAAAGTTTAGGGTAGGGTATTCAAGAGCTGCACGAATTATTGACCAATTAGAGGAAAGAGGCATCGTAGGAGGGCATGAAGGAAGCAAACCGAGAAAGGTTCTTATTACAAAAGAAGAATTAGAACAAATGAGAGGAAATTAATAAATTAATGAAAAAAATATACATGCATTCATTGGGATGTTCAAAGAATCTTGTTGATTCGGAAAACATGCTTGGCATACTAATAAAAAAAGGATATAAGGTTACGGATTTTGCAGATAAGGCTGATTACATCATAATAAACACCTGCTCCTTTATAAATGATGCACAGCAGGAATCTGTAAATACAATACTTTCTGCAGCAGATATAAAAAACAACATAAATAAAAAGGCAAAAATAATTGTCACAGGTTGTTTGTCACAAAGATTTGGAGAAGAGTTGTCAAAAGAAATACCTGAAATAGATATAATTATAGGGACCGCCGGATTTGAAAGAATTGACGAATACATAGAAAAATATGAAAAAGATAGGAAATTACTCATAGATGTTGAGTTAGAGCTTGACATAGACAAGGAGCTTCCAAGAAATTCATTGACTGAGCCCTGGTATGCCTATTTAAAAATTGCAGAAGGCTGCAGCAACAATTGTACCTATTGTGTAATTCCGCAGCTTAGAGGGCCTTTTAAAAGCCGCAGGATTGAAAGCGTGGTTGAGGAAGCTAAAACCCTTGCTAATGGTGGAGCTAAAGAAATAATAATTATAGCACAGGACACAAGTAAGTACGGAATTGATATTTACGGTGAAAGAAAACTTCATGAAGTAATACAAAAGATTTCTGAAATAGAAAGCATTCAGTGGATTAGAATTCACTATTTATATCCGGAAGATATTTATGATGAGTTGATAAATGAATTCAAAAATAATGCAAAGCTGCTTAAATATTTTGATATTCCAATGCAGCATATTAACGACAGAATTCTAAAAAGAATGAACAGAAACACAAACAAGGAGCAAATTACAGCTCTTATACGAAAAATTCGAAGAGAAGTAAAGGATGCTGTAATACGTACATCCTTAATAACAGGTTTTCCCGGCGAAACCCTGAAAGAGCATGAAGAGTTAAAGAGTTTTTTGAGAGAATACAGGCTTGACCGAGTGGGGATATTTAAATATTCAAAGGAAGAGCATACACCGGCATATAAATTGCCCGGACAAATAGACGATGACATAAAAGAACAAAGATTAAATGAGTTAATGGAAATTCAGCAAGAAATATCATACGAAAGCAATATGTTGAAAATCGGTAAGATTTATGATGTTTTAATTGAGGAGAAGGATGTAGAAAATATCTATGTGGGAAGAACTTACATGGATTCGATTGAAATTGACGGATGTGTTTATGTTAGATCAGATAAAGAATTAACCTTAGGTAAGATTTACAAAGTTAGAATTAATGACGCATTAGAATATGATTTGATAGGAGATGTAGATGATGAAAATTATTAATTGGTTCAAGAGTCTAAATTTACCAAACAAACTTACGGTTATAAGAGTATTGGCGATACCTTTATTCCTATTATTCTTATACATAAGCAGAGGAATTTTTAAGTTTCTGCCTCTGTTAATTTTTGCAGGCGCAGCTGTTACTGATGCAATTGACGGATATATTGCAAGGAGGGATAATTTAGTTTCTAATTTCGGAAAATTCATGGACCCTCTTGCTGATAAACTTTTGACAGCATCGGCCTTTATTGCATTTGTAGAGATTGGTTATTTAAGTGCATGGGTTGTTGTATTGATTATATCAAGGGAATTCTTGGTTTCGGGATTCAGAACATTAGCTGCTTCAAAAGGTATTACTATTGCTGCTAATGCATGGGGTAAAATGAAAACAGTCTTCCAAATGCTCTTAATTATAGTTATCTTATTGAATTATACAGGTTATTTTGGTTTTACTAATCCTTTAATAACTCCATTAATTGCAATAACAGTATTGTTGACCATAACCTCAGGAGCTGTATATATTAATGAAAATATAAAAGTAATTACGAATTAATTATTGATGGCTGGAAAGCCGGTTCAATTTATTTTTTAATGCTTAGTTTGTGGAATAC
>JAQVRY010000005.1:33904-39463 GCA_028700795.1 Tissierellia bacterium
GCACTTGAGCTTGCCATTGCTCAAATTGAAAAGCAATTCGGTAAAGGTTCTATAATGAGGCTTGGTGAAAATGCAAAATTAAGTATAGAAGCAATACCAACCGGTGCGCTGCCTCTTGATATTGCAACAGGAATAGGCGGAGTACCAAAAGGAAGAATCATTGAAATATTTGGACCTGAATCCTCGGGTAAGACAACAGTTGCATTACATATTATAGCAGAAGCACAGAAAAAGGGAGGAATAGCTGCTTTCATTGACGCAGAGCATGCGCTTGACCCTGCTTATGCCAAGAATTTAGGCGTAAATGTTGAAGATCTGATTATATCACAGCCGGATACCGGCGAGCAGGCTCTTGAAATAGCTGAAGCATTAGTCAGAAGTGGTGCTATAGATATTATAGTTATTGACTCTGTAGCCGCATTAGTGCCAAAAGCTGAAATAGACGGAGAAATGGGAGATTCACACATGGGACTGCAAGCAAGATTAATGTCTCAGGCCTTAAGAAAGCTTTCAGGAGCTATAAGCAAATCAAACGCGGTAGCTATATTTATAAACCAGTTGCGTGAAAAAATCGGTGTAATGTTTGGCAACCCTGAAACTACAACCGGTGGACGTGCTTTAAAATTCTATGCTTCAATGAGATTGGACGTAAGAAGAATAGAAACTTTAAAAAAGGGTGATGATGTTTATGGCAACAGAACCAGAGTTAAAGTTGTTAAAAATAAAGTTGCACCGCCTTTCAAACAAGCAGAATTTGATATTATATACGGCAAAGGTATATCAAAAGAAGGGTGCATACTTGATATGGCAGTTGAAGCAGGAATTGTAAATAAGGCCGGTGCTTGGTATTCTTACGAAAACACTAGAATTGGACAAGGCAGAGAAAATTCAAAAGAATATCTATTGTCAAATCCGGAGCTTATGGATGAAATTGAGAAAAAAGTGTTGGAGAAATTCCAAATAGGAGATAATAAATTAACAGCAGATGCCAAAGAAGCCCCATCAACTAATGACTAAACTCATAAAGGCACTTAATAGGTGCCTTTTTCAATATACAGCCTCCATATCTCTTTATGTAACACAATCAATGTATAGTTGTTTACATAATTTAAATTCTGTAAACTAATGTATTTTGTTAAATATAAAGATTATGCAAAATATACAAATATAAACATTATATCTTGACATTGTTTATAAATAATTATAAAATGTAGTATATTCAAGTTTTATACAAAAACTTATTAAAGGAATTATTAATAAATATAGTTTTAGAAGATACACATTTTTTATTAGATATTAAGAAAAATGTATATATTTCGCAGCTTGAAAATTTAATATGGGAGGTGCTGAATTGTTAGAAGCAATAGTAGGTATTATCTGCGCAATAATAGGTATAATTATAGGATTTTTCATTCGTAAAAATATATCTGAAAGCAAAATAGGTAGTGCTGAAATAGAGGCTAAAAGGATAATTGAAGACACAAAACAAAAAGCCGAAACAAGAAAAAGAGAAATACTTGTTGAAGCAAAAGATGAAGCTCACAGGTTAAGAAATGAATATGAAAGAGAAAATAAAGAAAGAAGAAACGAAATTCAAAGAGCAGAAAAAAGACTGATAAAGAAAGAAGAAATGTTGGACTCAAAAAGTCTTGTAGTAGAGAAGAAAGATGACTTGCTTCAAAAGAAATTAAAAGAAATTGAAGTAAAGCAAGACAAATTAGAAGCAATTCACCAAAGACAAATTGAGGAATTAGAGAAGATATCCGGACTTTCAACAGATGAAGCAAAAAACATTCTAATTAACAACATAAAAAGAGAAGCTGAACAGGAAGCAGCAATAGCCGTTAAGGAAATCGAGAGGGAATCAAAAGAAACTGCAGAAAGAAAAGCACGTGAAATCATTACATATGCAATTCAGAAATGTTCTGCAGACCATGTAGCAGAAACAACTGTATCTGTAGTAGACTTGCCGAATGATGAAATGAAAGGCAGAATTATCGGTAGGGAAGGCAGAAATATTAGGGCATTAGAACAACTTACAGGTATAGATATTATAATAGATGATACACCGGAAGCAGTAGTTATTTCCGGATTTGACCCTATTAGAAGAGAAGTTGCCAGATTAGCACTTGAAAAATTAATTGCAGATGGAAGAATACATCCTGCAAGAATAGAAGAGATGGTCGAGAAGGCGAAAAAGGAAGTAGAACAAATAATTAAGGATGCAGGTGAGCAAGCAACCCTTGACACAGGAATCCACGGACTTCACCCCGAAATGATTAAATTACTGGGCAGGCTGAAGTTCAGAACAAGTTACGGTCAGAATGTATTGAAACACTCCATTGAAGTATCATACTTAGCAGGGATAATGGCTGCTGAATTAGGCGCTGATGTAAAAATTGCAAAGCGAGCAGGTTTATTGCATGATATAGGAAAGGCAGTGGATCATGAAGTAGAAGGTCCTCACGTTACAATTGGTGAAGACTTAGCTACAAAATACAAGGAAAACAAGGCTGTAATTCATGCTATTGCAGCTCATCACGGGGATACGGAGCCTCAAACCGTAGAAGCCGTCTTAATCCAGGCTGCTGATGCAATATCTGCTGCAAGACCGGGAGCAAGAAGAGAAACATTAGAAACGTATATTAAGAGGTTAGAAAAATTAGAAGAAATCTCAAATTCATTCGAGGGAGTAGAAAAATCTTTTGCAATACAAGCGGGAAGAGAAGTAAGAATAATGGTTAAACCTGAAGTTACAAGCGATTCAAGCATAATTTTAATAGCAAAAGACATAGTCAAAAAGATCGAAGAAGAAATGGAATACCCCGGACAGATTAAAGTTAACGTAATTAGAGAAATCAGAGCTACAGAATATGCAAAGTAAAAAGTTCGAAAAATATGGAAGTAAACAATATGTTTACTTCTTTTTAATCTCGCACACCTGACAAGGAGACGGGGGTACTGTGATGAAAAATAAAAAGGAGGGAAAATTAACATGAATTATAATCCGGCTGAATATAAATATGCATCAAGAAGAAATGTGCTTTACGGATATAATGGAATGGTTGCCACATCACAGCCCTTAGCAGCACAAGCAGGGCTTGAAATACTTAAAAAAGGAGGCAATGCTGTTGATGCAGCGATAGCTACTGCAGCATGCCTAACAGTTGTTGAGCCTACATCCAACGGCTTAGGAAGCGATGCATTTGCCATTGTATGGTTTAATAATAAGCTTCACGGTTTAAATGCCAGCGGATATTCACCTTACAGTATTTCAATAGAAAAATTAAAAGAAAGAGGATTTACTGAAATTCCAAGATACGGCATTATACCAATAATGGTGCCGGGAGCTCCTGCTGCTTGGATTGAATTATCTGAAAAATTCGGTAAACTTTCTTTAAAAGAAGTTTTACAGCCTGCAATAAATTATGCAAAGAATGGATTTCCAGTTTCCGTTACGGTAAAAAAAGCATGGGATAACGCATTTAAAATTTACAAACAAGAAAATAAAGAAGAGTTTAAATATTGGTTTGATACATTTACCAAAAACGGAAACACACCAAAGTTTGGTGAGCTTTTTAAATTGCCTCACCATGCCGAAACTTTGGAATCAATAGGTAAAACCAATGGTCATTCTTATTATAAGGGACATATTGCTGATAAAATTGATTCCTTTATTAAAAAATACAATGGTTATTTATCAAAAGAAGATTTAGAAGATTATAAACCTGAATGGGTGGAGCCTATCAGTATAAATTACAGAGGTTATGATGTATATGAAATACCCCCTAACGGGCAAGGATTGGTTGCCTTGATGGCACTTAACATATTAAAAAACATAGAATTCACAAATAAGGATAACAGTGATACATATCATAAACAAATTGAAGCAATGAAGCTCAGCTTTGTTGACGGGCAAAAATATATAACCGACATAAGACATATGAAAATAGATGTGGCTCAATTACTGTCAGATGATTATGGAATTGAAAAGTCAAAATCAATAAAAGACAAAGCATTGAGTTTTGATGAAAGCGACCCAAACAGCGGTGGTACTGTTTATCTTTGTACTGCAGACGGAGAAGGGAATATGGTTTCTTTTATCCAAAGTAATTATAATGGATTTGGCTCCGGTATTGTAATACCTGAAACAGGAATAGCTCTTCAAAATAGGTTACATAATTTTAATTATGACAACCAACATAACAATTGCTTAATGCCTCATAAGAAAACCTATCACACAATTATACCGGGATTTTTGATGAAAGACAGAAAAGCAGTAGGACCCTTTGGTGTAATGGGGGCATTTATGCAGCCTCAAGGACATGTGCAGGTTGTGAGTAATTTAATAGACTTTCATATGAATCCTCAGGAAGCCATAGATGCACCAAGGTGGCAGTGGATTAAAGGAATGTCTGTTGAAGTAGAGCAGGATGTTCCTATGAATGTTGTAAATGAGTTGATTAATAGAGGTCATGATATAAAAATACAGCAAAATGAATCACCTTTTGGA
The DNA here is from genome assembly GCA_028700795.1 of Tissierellia bacterium. GTDB lineage: Bacteria > Bacillota > Clostridia > Tissierellales > Sedimentibacteraceae > Sedimentibacter. Next base: position 38,418 of record JAQVRY010000005.1, read on the forward strand.
CGAGGCCAAATGATATTAAGGACGGAAGAGGGAACTCTCTGCGGCGGAACAGAAAAAAGAGCCGACGGACACATAGCCGCCTGGTAACAAGAGGGTGGGGGACGGATATGTTGTCTTCTACGAAGAATTTCTTATAATTAAAATAATAATTTACATGGAGGTAATTATGTCAAGAAATTATACAAACGAGGAATTATCTAAAATGCTTTACCAAGCATTAAAAAGCCAGGAACCCATTGATGCTATCAGTGAAATTGATAATGAAGCAACTGTTGAAGATGCTTATAATATTCAGTTATTAAATGTTAAGAGAGCATTGGAAGACGGGGAAATTGTAAGCGGCAAGAAAATCGGCCTTACTTCAAAGGGTATGCAGGAACTGTTGGGTATTACCGAGCCGGATTACGGGCATTTATATAAAAGCACGGAAGTAAAAAACGGCGGCACAATCGACATGAACACTGGAATAAGACCAAAAGTCGAAGGTGAAGTTGCTTTTGTACTAAAAGAAGATTTAAACGGTCCGGAAGTAACTTTGGAGGATGTTTATAAAGCAACTGATTATATATGTGCTTCCATTGAAATAGTAGACTCAAGAATCAAAGACTGGAAAATAAAATTAGTAGATACCATAGCAGACAACGGTTCAAGCAGCTTATACATATTAGGAGACAAAAAAGTCAAATTAGACGATGTTTCATTGCCTGATATAGAAATGACCCTTTATAAAAATGGAGAAGTTGTAAACAGCGGAACAGGCAAGGAGGTTTTAGGAAATCCCGCTGTGAGCGTTGCATGGCTCGCAAATAAATTGCTTGAGTACGGCATTACACTGAAAAAGGGTGAAGTTATTTTATCAGGAGCATTTACAGCATCACCGGAAGCATTTAAAGATGACGTATTTGAATGCGTATTTTCTCAATTAGGCAATGTAAAGGTAGAATTTAAATAGTAATAGAATAAAGTCGGGGCTTAAAAAGCTCCGACTTTTTTTAGTGCTTATTACAAGTTGATTGAAAATATTTATGATAATGGTAGTGATAGGG
>JAQVRY010000186.1 GCA_028700795.1 Tissierellia bacterium
ATTGAAAAGGAGTGGGGGGAGCTAAGAGGTTATGCATTGACTCAAGGAGGACAAGAAACGGCATATGCAGTTCCCATTAACGGTCCCGGACTTTGGGGCTCCATAATTGGATACATTGGATTAAATACAAATTACACGGAAATTATCGGTATTGAGTTTGTGACACAATCTGAAACTCCGGGACTTGGTGGGAGAATATCCGAAGATTCATACAAGGAGCAGTTTAGAGGTATTGATATATCCGGCAAGATGGATGAATTTATTGTTTCATCCCCTGAGCCTAATAGTAATGTGGATGCTATTGCCGGTGCAACACAAACATCTGCTGCTGTTGTAAAGCTCATTAATGAAGATATAAAGCTCTTTTTACAGGAGGTGAAGTAATTGACTAAGACAGAAGTAAAAAAGATATTTACAAAGGGAATATTCACTGACAACCCTATATTAGTGCAGGTAATCGGTATTTGCTCTGCATTGGCAGTAACTAATTTAATGATGAATTCGCTAATTATGGGAATTGCTCTTTCTTTGGTAACTGCATTTTCTTCATTGACGGTATCTCTTTTAAAAGACCACACCCCCAAACATATTCGTATGATGGTGCAGGTGCTTATAATTTCTGTATATGTAATTATGGTTGATATATATTTGAAGGCTTATATGCCTGAAATGAGTAAAGCATTAGGACCCTATGTAGGACTTATAATTACCAACTGCATAATAATGGGAAGGGCTGAAGGATTTGCACAATCTAATCCTCCAATGCCATCATTTTTTGACGGTCTTGCATCGGGGATAGGTTATACCTTTGTTTTAATGTCAATTTCCTTCGTAAGAGAAATTTTAGGTTTTGGAAGTGTTTTTGGAATCAGTATTATTCCTGAAACCGTTACAAGGTGGACATTAATGGTTATGCCCCCTTCGGCATTTTTCATACTTGCATTGATAATGTGGATTTTTAATAACAATCGTTTAAAAAAACAAAGGGAAGGAGTTGAGAAAAAATGATTCAGGTCCATCCTTTTATAATATTTATTGCTTCTATATTTACCAGCAATATGATTTTTTCTAACTTCTTGGGTATGTGTTCCTTTATTGCCGTTTCAAAAGAAATACCTACAGCTTTGGGTTTAGGGATTGCTGTCACAATGGTGCTTTCATTTACAACTGTATTAAATTATTTTGTATACTGGCAAATTTTGCTGCCCTTAGGGCTGGAATATTTAATGTATATATTGTTTATTTTGGTTATTGCAGCATTTGTACAGCTATTAGAAATGGCAATGGACAGGTATTTACCCACTCTATATTACGCCTTGGGAATATTTTTGCCCCTTATAACCGTAAATTGTGCCATACTTGGAGTTTCATTGTTTATGGTTGCCAGACAGTACAATTTTGTCCAAACTTTTGGCTTTGCAGTGGGCTCAGGTGTCGGTTGGACTCTTGCCATAACCGCAATGGCAGGAATAAGGTCAAAGCTTAACGAAAGTTCCATACCCGAAGGGTTGAGAGGAGTTCCTATAACTTTAATTATTACAGGAATTATGGCCTTAGCATTCATTGGTTTCAGCGGCATGGTTCAGATACAGTAGGAGGGGTTATGGGTACAATAATTATGACAATTGTAGTATTCTCCGGAATTTCTGCGGCTCTTGCAGCCATACTTACTATTTCCGACAGAACCATCGGTAATTACGGAGATGTTACACTTACAATAAATGAAGATAAAAATTATACTGTTAAGGGCGGCAGCAGTCTTTTAGATACATTAAGGTCTGAACAGATTTTCATACCATCTGCCTGTGGAGGCAAAAGCACCTGCGGTTACTGCAAGGTTGTTGTCCTTGAAGGGGGAGGACCTGTTCTTGCTACAGAAAAACCTCTTCTCACTAAAGAAGAATTAGAAACTAATACCAGGCTGTCCTGTCAATGTAAGGTAAAGCAAAATATAAAAGTAGAAATACCGGAAGAATTGTTCAATGTTAAAGAATATGCTGTTATTGTGGATAAAATGGAGCAATTAACATCTACTATTAAAAAACTTCGTTTTGATTTGGGGGAAGAAGAAATAAGCTTTAAACCGGGACAGTATGTCCAGCTTAAGGCTCCTGCCTATAAAGGTAATGATGAAGAAGTTTATAGGGCATATTCAATTGCATCTTCAGTAGTTGATAAGCATGCTATCGAATTATTGATAGGTTTTACGGGAGGAATTGCCACCACCTATGTTCATCAACATTTAAAGGAAGGAGATACAGCTCATATTAACGGTCCTTATGGTGATTTTTATTATCATGAGGATGATGGCCCGATTATATTGGCAGGTGCAGGAACCGGAATGGCTCCTATAATGTCAATCCTTCAATATATGGCTGATAATAATATAATGAGGGAAACTATATTTTTCTTTGGTGCCAGGACAATGGATGATCTATTTTTAGTTGATAGGATAAAAGGTTTTGAAGAAAAACTTAATCTAAAGTTTGTACCTACACTATCTCGGGAGGAATCCCCTGAGTGGAAGGGAGAAAAGGGGCGTGTACCTAATGCCATTGATAAATATGTTGAAAATGCAGAAAATTACTCAGCATATCTATGCGG
>JAQVRY010000187.1 GCA_028700795.1 Tissierellia bacterium
CGACAAAATTCTTATCAATTTTCTTCTATCCCTTTAATTAGTATACTTTGCTTTTTAACAGTATCTTTCCACCTTATTTCATTGTATTTAAGGTCAAACTCTTTAGCTATAATTTTCATAAGCCTGTTTAAACTGTCTTCTCTGTTTGCATTAGCTGCCTGCCAGCGGTTAAATGGCAAGGGCAGACTGCTTATGGTTAAGCCAAAGCAGCACAATGGAATTACTTTTATTCCCTTTGACCATCCCACACCTGCTTCAAATGCAATCCATGGACGATAAATTGATTCCGGACTGCATATGAGAAGCATTATATCACATTGTTTTAATCCGTCATTTATATTCATAAGCCATTCATCGCCTAGGTCAATGCTTTCACAATCTGATGAAACAAATATATTTAATGCATTTTCAAAAATCGTGTCAATTAGCTCTTTGATAATCAATGCCAATTCTTTATTTTCATGAATATGTGACATGAAAATAGTCGGCTTAGGATATTTCATTAGACTCTCCCTGTATAGCTTAATTGATTTTATAATCGCATCAACGGACCATCCGGTACCGGGATATCTTTTTCTTCTATCTGATTAGCCAGACAGAAATAATCAAAAAATTCCCGAGACTTATCTTGCTGCTCACTTTGAAATGAAACTATATCTTTTAAAATTTGAGCCATTACTATATTGTCAAAATATCGATATCTGCCAGACCAGGTCAAATTGTTCGGATATCTTTCATTTACATAGTACTTCCAAAAAGGCATTTGCTTGGATTTCTCTGCAGTAAGCTTAATTCTGTAAACCGTATGAGCCGGAATATATCCATCTTCAGATAATCTCCCTGCAAAGTTTTCATCCACCATAAAAAAACCTATTATATATCTGTCCTTTTCAGGTGCGCCCATATCCTTTGATGTTATAAGGCATGAACTATTCTGCTGAACACGAATCAATTTGTTTATCTTACCTTTATTGACACCGCTTTTAATTGTTCCGGTAAATATTTTCCAATCAGTAAAAACAGTGTCTAATTCTTCTGTTCTGCAATTAAAAGCAACCTGCGAGGAGCTATGAATTTTGTGACTTTTAAGTTTTTCTATTCTTAATAAACGTTGCTGCTCTTCAAGTTCAATTGCCTTTTCTTCTTCAATTCTTTGTTCTTCAATTTCCCGCTCTGTTTCTAATTTCTCAAGAATTTTATCCACTGTATCAGATGCTTTTTTATCAACCAATGTTAAATACCTTTCAAATGCATCCGGATAAACAAACTCTTTTTTTCCTGTTTTAAATTGTACTACCACATAAGCATCACTACAATCAACTATGCTCCCCTTACCAAAGGTTTTATGTAATACTTGTTTATTTATTAAATCCATTTATATTTCCACCTTCTATGACTCTTTTTAACTTTATGTTACCACAATTGTAATTTTTTTGCAAACTCATGGTGCAAAAAATCATTTTAATTTTTTCAACTTCTCAATCGATTCCTCAGCTACCTTAATGAAGTCATTTATAATTTCATCGCAGCTATTAATTGAAGTTATAACAGACAAGCTTTGACCTGCTTGAATGAGACCCCATTCAACATCACCGTCAAAAGGTGCACTTCTGGCTTTTCCTGCTCTTAATTTACTGAGCTCTTCATAAGGAGCATTTGCTTTTTCCAACTCAATATACTTGTCAGTAGCCTTATTTTTTAGACTCCTGATAGAATGGTTAGAGATATAACCGGTTATTTCGGTTCCCATATCCCCTGCAACCACAATAGCGTTTTTAGTATCTATATGAGCAACGCATTCTTTTGATGCATAAAATCTAGTTCCTGCTTGAATGCCCGAAGCTCCCATTATTAAAGCTGCAGCTAAGCCTCTACCCTCTGTAAAACCTCCCGCAGCAATAACAGGTATTTTGATTTCCGGAATAACCTGAGTCATCAAGGATAAGGTTGTTAATTTCCCTATATGCCCTCCCGCTTCCATACCTTCTATTATCAAAGCATCCGCACCGCTTGCTTCCACCCTCTTAGCTAATTTTGTATTAGGCACAACAGGAATTACCTTTATACCGGCATTTTTTAATTTTTCAATATAGGGTACGGGATTTCCTGCTCCTAATGTTACAAATGATACCTTCTCATTGCAAATTAATTCAATTTTTTCATCCTTGTCATCATCCTGCAATACGACATTAACGCCAAAAGGTTTATCTGTTAATGTTCTTGCTAAGTCTATCTGTTCCTTAACCCAAGTTAAATCTCTTCCCCCAGTACCAATAATACCGGCACCTCCTGCATTTGAAACAGCTGCAGCTAAGTTAGCCTCCGATACCCACGCCATTGCACCTTGCAATATCGGATACTTAATATTTAATAGTTCCGTTAATTTAGTTTTCATTTTCCTGTTTTCCCTCCGCGCTTTATTTTTATTTATTTCTATACTTTAAAATTAATATTATCATAACCAAGACTGCAAAGAAAGACAGTGTATTTGTGGCAAGAAAGGCTCCTCCCGTTCCATGAACCACTAAATTAATTGCATATACCTCCATCATGGATATTCCTGTTATCATCATGATATATGTTTTCAAATTAAGGTCCT
>JAQVRY010000055.1 GCA_028700795.1 Tissierellia bacterium
AATGGCAAGTGAAAAAATCACAAACTTTGTTGAAGAAATAAAGAAGTTATCAGTATTGGAATTAAATGAATTAGTAAAAGCAATCGAAGAAGAATTCGGTGTATCCGCAGCAGCTCCTGTAGCTGTGGCAGGTGCAGCAGCGGGTGGAGCAGCTGTAGTCGAAGAAGAACAAACAGAATTTGACGTTGTTCTTACAGCAGCCGGTTCAGGAAAAATCAAAGTTATAAAGGTAGTAAGAGAATTAACAGGACTTGGATTAAAGGAAGCGAAAGATGCTGTTGATGGAGCACCTACTGCAATTAAGACCGCGGTTTCTAAAGATGAAGCTGAAAAAGCTAAGGAAGCATTAGAAGCTGAAGGCGCATCAGTAGAAATTAAATAATAAATCGGCGACATATATCCCAGGGGCGAGCCATTTTTAAAGGCTCGTCCCTGTACTTCTATTCTAATAAGGTGGTTGTGCAGTATCCCCCCCTACCTATGTATAATATTCCAAAATTTGCAAATAATAATTTAGGCGTTTTCTAAATTTTTATAAATTGACTAACAAAGGAAAAACCACTCTAAATTTGTAGAAAGTTGTTAAAAATTTGCTATTAAATTTAAAAAAAATGTGTTGACATAAAATTTTATTAGTGATAGTATTGTATATTGCCATGAGTGTGCAATGTTGGCATAGAATTTGTAAGTCAAAATTATTTACTAAGGGGTGAAAAAATGCCGCATCCTGTGAAAATAGGTAATAGGGTAAGAATGTCTTACTCTAAAATTAATGAAGTTTTAGAATTGCCGGACTTAATCGAAGTTCAGAAAAAATCATACGATTGGTTCTTAAATGAGGGGCTGAAAGAGGTTTTTGATGATATTTCTCCAATAGAGGATTATACCGGCAATTTAATTCTGGAGTTTGTTGATCACTCTTTGTTCAGCGAGCCAAAGTTCGACCAGGTGGAGTGCAAAGAAAGAGATGCAACTTATTCAGTACCTCTAAGACTTAAAGTACGTTTGATAAACAAGGAAACGGGAGAAATTAAGGAACAAGAAGCATTTATGGGTGAATTCCCTCTGATGACTGAAAAGGGAACATTCATAATAAACGGTGCAGAACGTGTTGTTGTCAGTCAGTTAGTTCGCTCACCCGGAGTTTATTACAACATGACAAGGGATAAGGTTGGTAAGGAATTATATGATGCAACTGTTATTCCAAACAGAGGAGCCTGGTTGGAATTTGAAACAGACTCTAATGATATTGTATACGTAAGAGTTGACAGGACAAGAAAATTACCTGCAACTGTGCTTGTGAGAGCTATGGAGATTTCTTCTAACTCTGAGCTCATAGATACATTGGGAGAAACAGAACAGCTTTTAAAAACTTTGGAAAAGGACAACACTACTAATTCCGAAGAAGCATTGATAGAAATTTATAAAAGATTAAGGCCAGGTGAGCCGCCTACATATGACAGTGCGAGGTCATTAATCAAATCTTTGTTTTTTGACTTCAAAAGGTACGACCTTGCAAAAGTTGGAAGATACAAATTAAATAAGAAGCTTAGTTTGGAAAACAGAATTATTGGAAAGCGCGCAGCTGAGGATATTATTAATAAGGAAACAGGCGAAGTATTAGTTACTAAAGATAGTATATACGACAATGAATCTATTTTTAAATTGGAAGCCGCAGGTATTTTTTCCGTTAATATTTTAAATTCCGATGAAAAGATTACCAAGGTATTATGCAACAAATTTGTTGATCCAAAGGTATTTGAATTAGATAAATTAGATATAGATTTAGAAAAGTTAGGAGTAAAAGAGAAAGTTTATTATCCGGTAATGAAAAAAATACTGGAAGAAAACAACTCTGCAGAAGATATTGAAAAAGCAATAGTTGAGTCCTTAAAGCAAATTCCTTCTGCCGATAACAATATATTTGAAAAGGACAAGGAAGAGATTTATTCATTGTCCCCGAAACATATTGTTAAGGATGATATGTATGCAATAGTGAATTACCATTTAGGATTGTTTAAAGGAATAGGTAAGACTGATGATATTGACCATCTTGGAAACAGAAGGTTACGCTCTGTGGGAGAGCTTCTTCAAAACCAAGTGAGAGTTGGATTGTCTAGAATGGAAAGAGTAGTCAGGGAGAGAATGACTATTCAGGACGTGGACGTTGTAACTCCTCAGGTTCTTATTAATATAAGGCCTGTTTCTGCAGCCATAAAAGAGTTTTTCGGTTCAAGTCAGCTATCACAGTTTATGGATCAGACAAATCCATTGGCTGAGCTTACTCATAAAAGAAGAATGTCAGCTCTTGGTCCCGGAGGATTATCCAGAGACAGAGCCAGCTTTGAAGTAAGAGATGTTCACCATTCTCATTACGGCAGAATGTGTCCCATTGAAACACCGGAAGGTCCTAATATCGGACTGATAACTTCTCTTGCAACGTATGCAAGAATTAATGATTACGGATTTTTGGAATCTCCTTACAGGAAAGTGGATAAAAAAACAGGAAAAGTAACTGGAATTATAGATTATCTTACTGCAGACGTGGAAGATACAAAGATAATTGCACAGTCTTATGAACCTTTGAATGAAGACGGTACATTTGAACATAACCGCGTTGTTGTAAGGGGAATTGACGGTATAAATGAAATTGCTTCAAAAGACATGGTTGATTATATGGAGGTTTCTCCAAAACAGGTAATTTCCATAGGGACAGGTATGATACCGTTCTTGGAAAATGACGACGCAAACCGTGCTCTTATGGGTGCGAATATGCAAAGGCAGGCAGTACCCTTGTTGGTTACTGAAACTCCTATAATCGGAACAGGTCTGGAATATAAGGCAGCTATGGATTCAGGAGCTGTTATTATTGCTGAGCATGACGGAAAAGTAATTTCTGTCACTGCATCGGAAATATTAATAAGAAGAAACGATAACGGCATGATTGACAAGTATACCTTGCTTAAGTTTAAGCGTTCAAATAGTGGTACTTGCGTAAATCAAAGGCCGATAGTATTTAAAGAAGATGAAATAAAAAGAGGGCAGATTATTGCAGATGGACCTTCTACAAATGATGGTGATATGGCTATCGGGAAGAATCTTTTAATAGGATTTATGACTTGGGAAGGATATAACTACGAAGATGCAATGCTGATAAATGAAAAACTGGTTATGGATGATGTTTTAACATCCGTCCATATTGAAGAATATGAATCAGAGGCAAGGGATACGAAACTTGGTCCTGAAGAAATAACAAGGGATATTCCAAATGTTGGAGATGATTCTCTTAAGGATTTGGACGAGAGAGGGATTATAAGAATCGGTGCTGAAGTTAAATCCGGTGATATCCTTGTAGGCAAGGTTACTCCTAAGGGAGAAACGGAACTTACAGCTGAAGAAAGACTTTTAAGAGCCATATTCGGAGAAAAGGCAAGAGAAGTAAGAGATACTTCCCTTAAGGTTCCTCATGGTGAAACCGGAATTATCGTTGATGTAAAAGTGTTTACAAGAGAAAACGGTGATGAACTAAGCCCGGGAGTAAGCAAACTTGTAAGAGTTTATATAGCAACAAAACGTAAAATAAATGTTGGCGACAAAATGTGCGGACGACATGGAAACAAAGGTGTTATTTCAATGATTATGGCAGAAGAGGATATGCCTTATCTGCCGGATGGAACTCCGCTTGAGGTAGTATTAAATCCTCTTGGTGTTCCTTCTCGTATGAATATTGGTCAAGTTTTGGAAGTCCACCTTGGATTAGCTGCAAAAAAACTTGGCTGGGAAGTTGCAACTCCGGTATTTGACGGTGCTGTTGAAGATGACATATGGGATGCTCTTGAAATGGCAGGCTACCCTCGAAGCGGTAAAATAGAGCTGAGAGACGGACGTTCAGGTGAATACTTTGAAGGTCCGGTAACTGTGGGATATATGTATATGCTTAAACTGCACCATCTTGTTGACGATAAAATACATGCCCGTTCAACGGGACCTTATTCATTGGTTACTCAGCAGCCTTTAGGCGGCAAAGCTCAGTTTGGCGGTCAAAGATTTGGAGAAATGGAAGTTTGGGCATTGGAAGCATATGGGGCGGCTCATACATTGCAAGAAATATTAACGGTAAAATCCGATGATGTTAACGGCAGGGTTAAAACATATGAAGCAATCGTAAAAGGTGAAAATGTTCCTGAACCGGGAATCCCTGAATCTTTCAAGGTACTTGTAAAAGAATTGCAGAGTTTGGCTTTGGATATAAAAATAATTACCAGTGATGATGAAGTTGAAATAATCGAAACAATTGATATTGATGATGATGTACCTATTGATGATGATGTACCTATTGATCCTGAAAGCTTAAATGATCTGACTTTAGTTGAAGATGATTTGGAGGGTATGCAGATTGATACAGACGATACGGAAGAAATTGATGATATTGATGATGATTTAGGTTCTGAAATATTAGACGATTTAGATATTGAAGACGATTATGACAGTGAAGATGATTAAAAATATTGTATGCCCAAATAGGGGGACACCAAAAGCCCCCAATATTACAAGAACCAAATGAAAACCAAATAATAGAAGGGAGCGAACTCCTTGGTAGATTACAATAATTTCGAATCAATAAGAATTGGGTTGGCTTCTCCCGATAAAATCAGACAATGGTCTAGAGGAGAGGTAAAAAAACCTGAAACAATAAATTATAGAACACTAAAACCTGAAAAGGATGGACTATTTTGTGAAAAAATATTCGGTCCTACAAAGGATTGGGAATGTCATTGCGGAAAGTATAAAAGGGTAAGATACAAGGGCGTAGTTTGTGACCGTTGCGGAGTTGAGGTTACAAAGGCAAAAGTAAGAAGAGAAAGAATGGGACACATTGAGCTTGCTGCTCCTGTTACCCACATATGGTATTTCAAGGGGATCCCTTCAAGAATGGGTCTTATTCTTGATATGTCGCCAAGAGCACTTGAAAAAGTAATTTATTTTGCTCAATATGTGGTTACTGAAGCAGGCGATACATCCTTATCTGACAAACAATTATTAACTGAAATGGAGTATAGAGAATACAAGGAACACTATAAAAATGCATTTAAAGCTGAAATGGGAGCTGAAGCTGTTAAAAAGCTCCTTGAAAAAATAGACCTTGAAAGTGAATCCGCTGAATTAAAAAGTCAGTTAAAAGATAGCAAGGGACAGAAGAAAATAAGAATTACAAGAAGATTAGAAGTTATTGAAGCTTTTAGAGTTTCAGGCAATCGACCGGAATGGATGATTTTAGATGTTATACCTGTAATTCCTCCTGAACTCAGACCTATGGTACAATTGGACGGAGGTCGTTTTGCTACTTCGGATTTGAATGACTTGTACAGAAGAGTTATAAACAGAAACAACCGTTTAAAAAGACTCCTTGATTTAGGAGCTCCTGATATAATTGTAAGAAATGAAAAAAGAATGCTTCAGGAAGCTGTTGATGCTTTAATAGATAACGGAAGACGCGGAAGACCGGTAACCGGTCCGGGAAACAGACCTTTAAAATCACTTTCCGATATGCTTAAAGGTAAACAAGGTCGTTTCAGACAAAACCTCCTTGGTAAGCGTGTGGACTATTCAGGACGTTCCGTTATAGTTGTAGGACCTGAACTTAAGTTTACCCAGTGCGGACTTCCAAAGAAAATGGCACTTGAATTATTCAAGCCATTTGTTATGAAGAAACTTGTTGAAACAGGTGCTGCTCATAACATTAAAAGTGCAAAGAAAAAGGTTGAAAAGGTTGATACTGCAGTATGGGATGTATTAGATGAAATAATAAAAGACCACACTGTAATGCTAAACCGTGCTCCAACTCTTCATAGACTTGGAATTCAGTCTTTCGAGCCTGTACTGGTAGAAGGAAAGGCAATTAAGCTTCATCCATTGGTATGTACAGCATATAATGCAGACTTTGACGGAGACCAGATGGCTGTTCACGTTCCTTTGTCAGTGGAGGCACAGGCAGAATCTAGATTTTTGATGATGTCCGTAAATAATATTCTTGCTCCAAAGGACGGCAGACCGATTACAACTCCTACACAGGACATGGTTTTAGGAAGTTACTACATGACTTTAGAAATTGATGATTCTAAAGGTCAGGGAATGATTTTCAAGGATTATGATGAATTGAAGATGGCATATTTTAATAGAAATGTTGACCTGCACGCAAGAGTAAAGGTTAGAATAACCGTTGGAAATGAATCTAGATTGGTTGAGTCCACAGTGGGAAGATTTATATTTAATGAAGGTATTCCTCAGGATTTAGGATTTGTAGACAGAGAAAAAGATAAATTCATACTTGAGGTAGATAAAACAGTTACCAAGAAAGCATTGGAAGAAGTAATTTACCGATGCTTCAGAAAACACGGGAATTCCAGGACTGCTGAAGTTCTGGATGGTATTAAACAAAAAGGCTTTAGATACTCTACGGTAGGGGCTATTACCATTTCAGTAAGTGACATTACCGTTCCTGAAGAAAAGAAAATTCTTATTGAAAAAGCGGAAAAGCAAGTTTTGGAATATGAAAAGAAATATAGAAGAGGCTTGATGACAGATGAAGAAAGATATGAAAATGTTATAAAAGTCTGGAATCAGACTACAGAAGATGTTACAAATGCACTGATGGAAAACCTTAATCCATTGAATCCGATTTATATAATGTCTGTATCCGGAGCTCGTGGAGGACGTAACCAAATAAAGCAGCTTGCAGGTATGCGTGGTCTAATGGCCAGTGCAATAGGTAAAACAGTTGAGGTTCCTGTTAAATCAAACTTCCGTGAAGGTCTTTCCGTGCTCGAATTTTTCCTTTCAGCCACGGGAGCTCGTAAAGGTTTAACGGATACTGCTCTTAGAACAGCTGACTCAGGATACTTAACAAGAAGACTTGTGGACGTAAGCCAGGATGTAATAGTAAGAGAGGTAGACTGCGAAACTACGGATGGCATTGAGGTTGAAGACTTTATAGACGGCAAGGAAGAAATTGAAAAATTAAGCGAAAGATGTGCCGACAGATTTGCTGCCGATGATGTGGTAAATCCTGAAACAGGTGAAATACTTGTTAAAGCCGGTGAGTTTATTTCTGAAGATATGGCTTTAAAAATTCAAAATTCCGGAATTAAAAAGGTCAAGATAAGAAGTGTTCTTACCTGTAAAACAGTTCACGGAGTATGTGCAAAATGTTACGGTACAAATCTTGCTACAGGGAAGCTTGTCAATGTAGGAGCTGCAGTTGGTATAATTGCTGCACAGTCAATCGGTGAGCCTGGTACACAGCTTACAATGCGTACATTCCATACGGGAGGTATTGCGGCAGCTGCAGATATCACTCAAGGTCTTCCTCGTATCGAAGAGTTGTTTGAAGCGAGAAAACCTAAAGGTCAGGCTATAATTTCAGAAATTCCGGGAAAGGTAACATTGACGGAAAAAGTGCACAAAAGAGAAGTTACAATTACCGATATGGAAGAAAAAGAAAGTAAGACATACTTAATACCTTACGGCTCAAAAATTTTAGTGCTCGAAGGTGATTATATAATAGCAGGGGACAAAATAACTGATGGGTCAATTAATCCTCATGACATTTTGAACATTAAAGGTATGAAGGCATTGGAATCATACATTTTAATGGAAGTTCAAAGGGTTTACAGAATGCAGGGTGTTGATATCAGCGACAAACACGTTGAAGTTATCATCAGACAGATGGTTAACAAGGTAAGAATTGAGGAATCCGGAGATACATCATTGTTGCCGGGAAGCTTAGTTTCAAACTATGAATTTTATCAGCAAAACGAAGCAGCCCTCAATGAAGGAAAAGAACCTGCAGTAGGTGAGGTAGCGCTTTTGGGTATAACAAAGTCATCTCTTGCAACAGATTCGTTCTTGGCTTCAGCATCATTCCAGGAAACCACAAGGGTTCTTACGGATGCAGCTACAAAAGGAAAGGTTGATAATCTTATCGGGCTTAAAGAAAATGTCATCATCGGTAAACTGATACCTGCAGGTACAGGTATGAAAAAATACAGAAATATAGGCATTACAGTTGAAGATGCTGAAAAAACAGTTAGTGATGCTGAAAAAACAGATAATGATACAGAAAAAGCAGTTAAAGACGCCGGATAATATGGTATGGGGACACACCTTCAATATACGGTGATTCTCTGAGGGATAGTTATTGAAGGAATGTCCCCAAATATGTACCTTCAAGAAAAAGTGTTTGACAACCAAAAAATAAGATGATAGAATACTTGAGTGTTTTAATCCAATAGAAAAGTTCGTAACAAGATATATTTTTGTAATTGATATGAATAATCTACGTGTCATTCTGAGAGCTTTAGCTCGAAAGATGTCCTAACCCCGTTTTTCCGACCAAAGGGAGAGAAAAATGGATGGTAGGTCATTCGCAACGAATTCCCAAAATACGCGACCAAAGGGAGCTAAGTATTTTGGTGAATGAGACTGCGAAATCTCATCTTTTAAAACCTGAGATCCTTCGTTACACTCAGGATGACATAAGCGTTATTCGTATCATGGTTATTGACACATGTCACGAATCAAGGAGGATTGAAATGTTTACGGATAAAAATATAGTTATTGGAAAGAAGCAGACTTTGAGAGCTTTGTTAAGAGACGAAGCAGAAACAGTTTATTTGTCAAAGGATGCTGATTTGCATGTTACTAAGACAATCGCAGATATTTGCAACGAAAAGAATATTGAAATAATCTATTATGATAGTATGAAAGAGCTTGGAAAATCTGTCGGTATTGGCGTAAACGCAGCGGCTGCTGCCGTTTTAAAATAAAATTATAAAAGAAAAGGAGGTTACGAATGCCATCAATTAACCAGTTAGTGAGAAAAGGTAGGGAACAGGTAACTTACAAATCCGATTCTCCAGCATTGAATGTAAGCTATAATACTCTTAAGAAGAGAATGAATGAATCAAATTCGCCTCAAAAAAGAGGAGTATGCACATCAGTAAAAACTGTAACTCCAAAGAAGCCTAATTCAGCACTTAGAAAAATTGCCAGAGTAAAATTAACAACAGGCATGGAGGTTTCAGCATACATCCCTGGTGAAGGACACAATTTGCAGGAGCATAGTGTTGTTCTTATCAGAGGTGGAAGGGTTAAAGATTTACCAGGGGTTAGATACCATATTGTAAGAGGTACCCTTGATACTGCTGGTGTAGCAAAAAGAAAACAAGCAAGATCCAAGTATGGAGTAAAAAGGGAAAAGAAAAAATAATTAGATGATATTCGGCACACGCCATAATATATATTATGCTTGATGTGCACGGCGGCATTTAATTGTCGAGTACCTGTGAATTAAAATTATTATTAAGGAGGGAAGCATAGTGCCAAGAAAAGGTCACATACCTAAGAGAGAAGTAATGGTGGACCCTATCTATAAAGATAAGGTTGTTACTAAATTAATAAATCAACTTATGTATGATGGTAAAAAGGGAGTTGCTCAAAGTATCGTTTATGGTGCATTTGACATCATGAAGGAAAGAACAGGTGAAGACCCGTTAGAAACTTTTAATAAAGCAATGAACAACATCATGCCTGTGTTGGAAGTTAAAGCAAGAAGAGTCGGTGGTGCTACTTATCAGGTTCCTATTGAAGTAAGACCTGAAAGAAGACAGACTTTAGGTTTGAGATGGCTTGTAAATTACTCTCGTAAAAGAGGAGAAAAGACTATGCGTGAGAGGCTTGCAAAAGAATTAATGGATGCAGCCAACAACGTTGGAGCCAGTGTTAAGAAAAGAGAAGATACACATAAAATGGCAGAAGCTAACAAAGCATTTGCGCATTTTAGATGGTAATCCTAGACATAAAATGAAAAGCAGCGTGAAGGAGGGAAAAAATGAGAGAATATTCTTTAGAGAATACCAGGAATATTGGAATAATGGCGCATATTGATGCAGGAAAAACTACATGCACCGAAAGAATCCTGTTCTATACCGGTAAGATTCATAAAGTAGGTGAAACTCATGAAGGTGCAGCACAAATGGACTGGATGGAGCAAGAGCAGGAAAGAGGAATTACAATAACTTCAGCTGCTACTACTTGTAAATGGAAAGATGTAAGAGTTAATATCATCGATACACCAGGGCACGTAGACTTCACGGTTGAAGTTGAAAGGTCATTGAGAGTATTGGATGGTGCTGTAGCAATATTTGATGCTAAAATGGGTGTTGAGCCACAGTCAGAAACTGTCTGGAGACAGGCGGATAAATATCATGTGCCAAGAATATGTTTTGTAAACAAGATGGATAAAATGGGAGCTAATTTCTTTTATTCAGTTGG
>JAQVRY010000056.1 GCA_028700795.1 Tissierellia bacterium
ATTATCTCGAGTTTTTTCATGAATGGGATAATGCTGTTTTTAAGAAGCGTGACATTCATTCTGAGTTAGTAGAGTTTTTTGACATATGTTCGGAGGATATCCCATTAAGTAAAAAGCTTGAAATTGTCTTTTCCTTGAATACATCTGATATCAGCAAAGAAAAAGAAGAACAAATTCGTGTAAGCTATCGCAACTACTATAGTTCTTTAAAACGTTTAGAGAAACGTAAAACCAAAAGGCTTTTGAGGATGTCAATAATTTTGCTTTTTATATCCATTGTACTATTAACTTCATATGGATTATTTATGGATGTTAAATTTAATACAATTGCTTCAAGAGTTTTGCTTGAAAGTTTATTGATTGGCGGATGGGTTTTTGCTTGGGAAGCTGTACACACACTATTCATTGATATCTTTGAGCCTTTTCACAGAAATCGTCAAATACAAAGATTATTAGAAGCAGAGATAAGCTTTATATATTTAAACAAATAGGGATATTCGGGGCGAACTCAGTTCGCCCCGACATCACCCAATACCTTTTTTAGATAATCAAAATTTATAGGTTTGCTAAGGTACTTGTTAAATCCTGCCTTTAATGAGCGTTCCACATCATCTTGACTGGAATATCCCGATATAGCAACCATATAAACATCCTTTAGTTCAGTATCCCGGCGTATGTATTCAGCAACATCATAACCTTTCATGCCTGCCATTCCTATATCACATAAAATAGCTTCAGGCTTTTGCTCTTTTGCTTTAGCTATACCTTCTTCCCCACTAAAAGCAACTATTGCCTCGTATCCTACCATATTCAGATATTCATAAATTATGCCGGCTAAGTCCTTATTATCATCAATTATAAGTACCATCTAATATTCGTCCCTCCATTATTGTCGCTTTATAATTAAATCAGTTTTAATAATTATAACCCATTATCACAAATATTTCCATAACTGTTAATTAATATTCTTTTAAAAATCTCCTGCAGTTACTCCTGAAGTTTCAAAAGTAGCCATTTCATCAGCAACCTTTATAGCTGCTTCAACCATGTGAAACATAAGTGCAGCACCAGTACCTTCACCTAATCTCATATTTAAAAACAATCTTGGTTCTAATCCCATGTATTTCATAGCTATTAATTCACCTTTTTCTTCTGACGAATGGGAAGGTATCATATATTCAATAGCAATCGGATTAAATTTTGCAGCAACGAGTGCTGCAGCAGAAGATATTATTCCATCTAATACTGTTGGAACATTTTGATAAGCTGCTTCAATAATTGCACCAACCATTGCAGCAATTTCTAACCCGCCTATTTTAGCCAATATATCTATTGGGTCGTTAAGATTAGGTTTGTTGATTTCAATTGCCTTTTTAATTATATTAAATTTATGTTTTAATGCATCATTTTTTAATCCGGTGCCGCTGCCTGTAGCTTCTTCAACGCTGCACCCTGTTAATACAGAAATTAAAGCTGCGCTTGGAGTAGTATTTCCTATTCCAACCTCTCCGGTTGCTAAAATATTTATTCCTGATTCAATTGCTTCTGAAGCTATTTTCGCGCCGATTAATAGACTTCTAAGAGCTTCTTCTCTTGTCATGGCAGGACCTTTGGCAATATTATCTGTACCGTTTTTTATACGATTTGCCATTAGTTCCGGAGGTTCAATAGGACCATATATACCTATATCATTACATATAAGCTTTGAGCCTGCATGTTTAGTTAATACGTTAATGCCCCCGCCACCGTTTAAGTAACTATAGAACAATTGAGCAGTTACATCTTGTGGAGCTGCACTTACTCCTTCTTCTACAACACCATGGTCCCCTGCCATTAAAAGAACTGCTTTTCCCTTAATTTCAGGAAATACGGTGTGTTGTATCCCTGCCAGCTGAACAGCAATGTCCTCTAATACACCTAGACTTCTAATTGGTTTTATCTTGGCATCAAGCCTATTCTGCATTCCTTCAGCTGAAACTAAATCAGGCTTTTTAATTCCTTTTATAATTTCATTTAATGCCACCTCCAATTCCTTTTCATTTGCTCCTTTGATGTTACAATTCTTATAACTCATTCTATTCCTCCAAATTTATAAAAAATATGACCAACTCAAACATAGATAGTTGATATCCCGGTAACTCACAAAAAAAAGTCCCGACATAATAAAATTATTATGGTCGGGACTTTACCGTCATCACCGTTGCTTTCAATAATAGAAAGGCTTATCTTCATAGGCAGGTCTCCTGACTCAGACTCAAACGTCCTATTACTCCTTCCCGGCATGCGCCAGTGGTATAGCAAAGGACTCATCTTTACAGTGCCGGGTACGTACCGGACTTTCACCGGTTTCCCTATTCTCCTTATTAGGCACCTATGAATTTTGTTAATTATATTTTAATACAAAGATTTAACTATGTCAAATAAACTTAGTTATATAAAATCTATAAAAAATTTTTACATTCCTAAACTTTCATTTATTATTATAATCTCTGCTTCAACACTCTTCATTTTTTTAAGATGAATATTCAGCGTGTTACATATTCTTTCCGCACTTGAACAATCATAGCAACGGTCCCCTTTTACTGCACATGGAGTGTTATATCCTAACCGTTTTGCATTTTGAGGTGCAGCAATGTTTCTTGCACGCCAAATAGCCTTTTCTAAAGTAGGTTCAATTTTATTTGTTCCAAAAACAAAGTAAATTTTCTTATGTCCAAATAGCGAACCTGCTACTCTATTTCCTGTTCCATCTATATTTACAAGTTCTCCTGTTTCAGCTGCACCATTAACTGATGTGAAAAATACATCAGTCAAAAGTGCTTTTTTCCCAACCTCATTAAATTCCGCTCCGGAATAGGTTGATGGATCTATGACTGTATTATCTTTTGATAAAAGTTCAGCTAAATTCATAGATTCAAGAGTAGCGGAATCACCAAATCCAACTGTAGTATTTTTTACATTGTCGGCAATATATCTTGCCGCTTCACTAGAATCGTCAAAATACGAAACCTTGTATCCATTATTGATTAATCTTTGAATCATCTTTTCATATTTCATTAACGTTCTCTCCTTTTAAGTAATAGTTCGTATTTTTATATAATTATACCATAGCAAATAATAATGGACAACCATAGAAAGCAGTAAATTTGACAAAAATCAACACTTACACCAATTAGAATTACAAGGTTGCACGAATCTTTAAGAATTAAATCTTTACAACAAATCAAAAATATGGTATACTTTTTAAGAGTTGATTGTAATATTTATTAAATAATTTTAGAACGCTGAATTTTTTATTTTAAAGAAGCGGGGAAACCAATTTATTGGGGTGAATCTCTTTTTGAGTAGGGTTATCTTCTTTCGACCCGAATCCGTCAGCTAACCTCGTAAGCGTTGAAAGAGGAAAATGAAACAGATAACTGCATATTATCATTTTCCTGTATTTGCAATCGCTATTTTTTAAAAGGAGGATGACAATATGGAAGTTATGACGACTTTACAAGATCATGAATTAAGTCAATTTATTCATGTTCCTGACATAATTAAATCGCGAAAAGCAACACCCAATGATTTATCTGCCATCTATAAAGTGGCCTGCTCAGTGGGATCAAAATCAAAAGAATCTTACTCAGGTTTTCTTATGGACGACTATAAATCTAAACCGAAGTATTATCAAAAATTTTTCCTGGAAAGAATTTTTGAACTGGATTATTTTTATGTAGCTGAAAGTAATGTTGGAATATTAGGCTTTTTAATGGCCTACACCAAAGAACAATGGTTAAAATACAATCCCAATTGGATTGATGATATTATGTGGCGACCAGATTTTTCTATGGAAAAAACCTCTGACTTTGTGATAGTTGATAAAACAGCTATAATGGCTAATCTAACCGGTAAGGGTATAGGAAGCATTCTATATAAAAGACTTTTAAGGGATTTGAAAGAGAAACAAATAAAACATATATTTGCCGAGACGCTTATCGACCCCGTACCTAATTTTGCTTCTCTGGCTTTTAGAAAAAAACAGCAATATAACTTAGCTGGTACACGTTATGAACAATATATGGATACTTTATATACAGACTTAATTTATTATAAACCTGTGAAATAACCATTAGTGACTCTTTCGAGAGTCATTTTTTATCTTGCATTATAGTCAATATAAAAAAGCCAGTCATGTTTATACTTTTTAACACACATCCTTTTCAATTTATTACATTTGTATTATTTTACAATAAATAATTGCTTCACAACGATCTTGATAATGGACTTTTACCGTCAATCTGTCGTCCATACCGGGTCTATTAAATTTATCATCAATTACTTAATTTATGTATTAGAACTTTAATATTGTAAATAATATAGCAAAAGGAGGTAAATATATGAATAATAATCAAAATACTGTGGATTTTTTATCTGAAATTTATCGCGGTGCTAAAATGGGCGTAGAAACGATTAATGGCATGTTAAATAAAGTTAATGATAACAAAATATATGATGAACTTAAATATCAACTTAGAAGTTATGATGAAATTGCTAATGAAGCGTATGGCGAACTATTAAAAAGAAATCACGAGCCCAAAGATATTTCAACCATGAATAAGCTTAGTGCCAAAATGAGCGTAGGCATAAATACTATAATTAGTAATAACCCATCACATATTGCTGATATGCTAATTAAAGGTAATACCATGGGAGTTACAGGAATAACTAAAAGCTTAAATTCACACAAAAATGCAGACCAGGAAATTCAAGCGCTGGCAGACAGGTTTATCAAATTGGAGCAAAGTAATATCGAAAGATTAATGAAATTTTTATAACAAAGAGCTGTCTCTGATTAAAAATATTACTAAATCCCCCACTTCTATAAAAGCGGGGGGAATATCGCTTATTTCTTTCTAACGGGGATCCAAACTTCACTATAGGCGTAATTTTCTTTGAACGAGAAACCCCCATTTATATAAGTGAGGGAGAATTAGTCTGACAATTTATCAACAAAAGGCCTGTCAAGCTTTTCATTTATAGCATTATTTTTCTTCAACATCATATTCCAAAACATATTGTCTCCAAGACCAATGCCTGATAAAAGCTGTAACAGCTTACTCTTGCCTTTTGATAGTTTGCAAGGCTTCGCCATTTCCTCTACAGTTTCCATATTAAAAGTGCCCTTCCTTTCAAAATATTCACCTAATGTACTTAACTGTTTAAACAGCCTTTTATTCATCTTCTCAGGCATCATATATATTCCTGCAGAACCACCCCTTATTACAGTTCCAAGATAAGTATAATTTAACTGTTTTGTAAGTGAAGATAAATATCTTTCAAGGTATTTTGAATGTACTGATTCCATAAATCCAGATTGCACAATAAAACCCATTGATTTTCCACAATCCTGTGCTGGTTCCATACATTCAATTAATTTCATCACTATGCCAGGCATTGCATGAATATATAGTGGCATTGCCACAATAACAGTATCAAATTGTTTCATATAATTAGCAATCTGCAATTTGTCTTCATTTGCTGCATAACATATCTCGTGAGGAGCCTTCATTTCCTTTAGAAATTTCTTAATAAATATTTCAGTATTTCCATTTTTACTCTTAGGAGAGCCGTTGATAATTAATGTTCTCATCTTATACCTCCAAAGAAGATTGTGTTATAGTTTTTATTTCACATTTGCTATAAAACTGATAAAATGTTCTATAAATATAGTCCTCATAGATTTTCTTATCCTCTATTGATGCAAATTCACCTTGATAATAAACCTCTATATCAGGATATTTTTCATATCTTGGTAAGTGCATTGATTCTCCAGTTTTATATGATATATAGGGAAGAAAAAGAGGAATCATTCGATCAAAAAGTGTTTTTAGATTGCCGCTAATAAACCCCTGTGACACTTTTGCGAAAATAACAACTTTTTCTGCATCTAAATATGCCTTATAGAACTCATCTAAATCATTATAAATGCATCTTCCCGGTGTCTTAAGCCAGCAAGACCAACATCCGGTGCAATCTTTTACTCTTGTTTTATTTAAGTCAAGTTTATATTTGCAAGGAATTTCTATTTCACCAAATTCTCTTATAACCACCTTTTTCATTTCAAGTGCTCCTTTTTAAAATACAGATATATTAAATATTTATGTTATGTTATGCTATTATTTGCAATCCTTTTAACCATTCATCTAATTCAGTTTCCCTGTCTGTATCCACTGAAAATTCCTTACAAGCTGCAATCTGTCCATCTATAATATATAGTATTTTCCTTGCTTTGGCAGCCACTCGTTTATCATGGGTAACTGTCATTATGGTCATTCCATCCTCATTCAAGAGCCCAACTATTTTCAACACTTGATCTGTCGCCTCAGAATTCAGTGCTCCTGTTGGTTCATCCAAAAAAAGTATTTCAGGATTATTAATCATTGCACGGCATATGGAAGCTCTTTGTAGCTGTCCCCCAGAAACCTGACTCTTATCACGGCTTTTAATTTCTTCTATTTCCATCTTTTTCATTAATTCCAATCCACGTTTTCTTATATTCTCTGCAGATTCCTTTTTAGCTACTAAACCTGGAAGTATAATATTATCAAATACAGAAAGATTTTTTAGCATCTGAGGATTTTGAAATACAAACCCCATTTTGGATAGACGAAAATCAGATAATTCTTCCTCTTTCATTTCACCAATGTTCCTTCCTTCAAACATAACTTTGCCACTATTTATATTATCCATTCCACTGATACTGTAAAGAAGGGTTGATTTACCTGAACCTGAAGGTCCCATAATCGCAACGAAATCTCCTTTATTTATATCAAATGAAACATCCTGCAAAACTTTTGTATCTTTAAATGACTTGCTAATTTTTTCTACTTTTATCATTGTTTCCTCCTTATTCTATTATTTGGTCTCTTATATGATAGCTTTTAACAACATTACTTCCCACCACTACTGTAATAAACACTAAGAAAAGCTGTGTTGCCGGGCTAAGCAAATAAGACTTTACCGGTTCAATTAACATCCGTATTTCTGATGCACCCATGAAAGATAGAATCATTCCAAAGATAAGCTCACCTAATGTATTTGCCAGGAATGTTCCCACAACAATTGCCACCAACTGAATCAATAGAATTCTTATGGCAAACTGGATCCTTATGTCCTTATTGGAAAATCCAATTGATTTTTTAATTGCTATGGCGCTGTGTTCTCTAGCTGTAATAAGCCGTAGGATCATTACTGTAATCAGCACTGCTAACACTAATGAAATAACAATAGCTGCACCTGAAATTAGACTTAGATTATCTGTAATACCACCAAGGGTTTGGGACACGAACTTACTAATTGGCGTTATTTTACTGTCTATCAAAATGCTGCGTAGTTCAAGGGTTTTTTCCTCAATGTCTACACCATCTTTAATATCTAAATAAATAATATATACTTCAACATCTTTATCTTCAAAATCAATATTTGCTTTGGCAGTCTTTCCACCATAAGTTATATCTTGGTATATACCACTAACATTAAATAGGAGTTCTTCTCCTCCATAGCTTACTGTTATATTGTCTCCAACCCTTTTCCCCAACTCTGAAGCATTTAGATAAGAAAGTGCTATATTTTTTTCGTCTTTCGGGGCACTTCCTTCTATATATTCCAGTGGGAAAACAGATCCGTCACCATTTTCCACACGAAGATATTCCCATTCCCCATTTGAGTTTTGTAACTGAACATAGCTATTCTGATAAATCGCATACTTTGCAATTTCAGAATCACTTTCCAGATAAGATATGGCAGCATCTTTTTGCTCTATAAGTTTATCTGTATACTGTATATCTATTCGAATATCACTTTCTCCTACACCCATATAAGTCATGAAGGATGGATTTTCAACGGTGTTCTTCATATTCATAGGTAGCAAAATCAGAAATGATGAAAATATAAATACGAAAAATATAACAACATATTCCTTCCATTTACATTTCAATTCACCTAATGCTATGCTAAGATTGCGATTTTTAAATCCTGCTATAGGTAAAGAGTAGTGTCCTTCCTTCTTAATCCTATCATCTCCTCTTAATAGATCTACGACAGAACTTTTGAGATTTTTATGAATTGTTTTTTTACATCTATATATAACTAAAAAGCTAAGTAGTATTACTCCAATTAAAGGAAATACCCATTTCATCCATTCATCTGTTCCATTTCCGCAATACATTACAACTGAAGACGAAAAGAAATCTCCAAATGGAATGGCAACCAGGTAACCAATTACGCCCGCTATAAGCACAAGAAATATGTATTTAATTTGATATAACTTCTCTATTGCTTTATTCGAAAATCCAATTGCTTTCATTTCACCGATGGTATTATTTTCATCTGCTAAGGTTGCCCTAATAATATAAGATAAACATAGAACTGCTATTATTATTAAAAGAATACTAATTGTAATAATTATGAAAGCTACCAATCCATGCGAAAGATTATTCATTATACTTAATTGACTGCCTGTTATAGCTACACCGTTGGAAGGCATATTAGCATCTATATAGTCCTTCTCTAAAAGAGCTGTAGATGTGCCCTCCTCTAAGATAAATTCAAACAAGTATTCCCATTCACCCATGTGCCTGCTAATTTCATCTAAATCTGACTGAGTGATAAGAAAACGCTTAGAAGATGTAAGTGCTGCATTCATAGATGAATCACGTATAATCGTTGATACTGTCATATTCTTTGTATAGTTACCCTTACTCAATGTAATCATATCACCTGCTTGAATTCCAAGGTCCTCTGCATAGTATACAGGAACCCCAACTTCCCCTTCCTTCACAACAGCAATTTCATTATCCATATTCAAAAGAAAATCAAATCCTTCGTTTTGAATTACGAATCCGTTATCCATTAAAGAATTTTCAAGAGTTTCACCTTTATAAATAATATTTGTATTTCTAATATCCAGCATCTTTACAATAAATGAATCCTTAATATATTCATGGCTTTCTTTAAAGCTTTCAAATACATTTTCATCATATTCGCCCTTATGCATTTGCAAATATTCGGGAGGAATAGCTAATTCGTTTAGCCCTTTCATTGATGATATAATTGTACCTGCAACCCTTAATCCACCTGCCATAAAAATGGTGGAGATCATCAAAAACACTGTTAGAGTTGTTGTGATCACCTTGTTTCTCTTAAAATCCTTGTAGACAAGATTTAGCAATAGCTTCATACTAATATATTCTCCTTTTAATTTGTTCCCATTTTATTCATAAAAATAATCTTCTTTTATCGACCGCTGGTCGATACTAAGGTAAAAAAATTTACAAAATCTTGTAAATTTATTTCATCTGTCCAAACATCTTTAAAAAAACATCAAGCTCCCCTTCTTTAGTCCCCAATAATTTCTCTACATTAAACAAAAATGCCTTTATCTTCATTGGATAATCCTCAACTTTCCAATGGAAAACATCACAATCAAACATCATATGTCCTAACAATAAAATGGATTCTATGGATTCAGTTGGATACTCTATATGGAAAATACCTAGCTCAATACCTTCAGTAATAGGCTTTTGCAAGATTTGGGTCATACGCTTAAGCATTTCTCTTAAATATAATCGTTCCAACTTTGTATTCTCAACTTTATGAATTTCTACCTTTATCTCATCAGTTCCTTCAAATTCCGGCACCTGTGCCATTATGGCCATCATAATACGATTCAATAGAGGAATAGACTTATCTATTAGAATACTCTCTGCTCTTCTTGCTCCTTCTTCAACTATATCAAGTACGATTGCATCTAACACTTCACTTTTAGAAGCAAAATAGTAGTAAAAGGTTCCTTTGGCTATATCCACAATCTTTAAGATATCATTAACTGATGTCTGTTCATAACCCTTTTTTATAAATAATTCCCGCGCAGCAACAAGAATCTCCTGTCTTCGTATTTCACTTTCCTTAACTGTCTTCACAAAAACTCCTTTCTCCTAGACCGTCGGTCGATAGGACTATAATAACCCTATGTTAATAATATGTCAACAGTTATTTTAATTAATAATACCCTTTACGCCATATGTACTCTTTTGGAAATGATGTTCCCCAATCTTTCTCTATATATCCTTTACCCGCTCAAAATCATAAACCTTATTATTTACTGTCAATGCCCC
>JAQVRY010000188.1 GCA_028700795.1 Tissierellia bacterium
TTTTTGCCTACCTTTCATGCTGTTTATCCCTATTGCTGCTATTGTGCCCAAAATCGTCGATACAATTGCTGTAACAATTGCTATTGATATTGTGTAATAAAAGGCCAAGCGTATATCATGGTCATGGAAAAGTTCAATGTACCATTTCAGTGAAAATCCTGTCCAGTTTCCCCTTGATTTTGATTCATTAAAGGAAAATACACCAAGAACTATAATTGGAGCATAAAGGAATATAAATATTATACCCATATATATTTTAGATAAATATTTTTTTACCATAATCTTGCTCCTCCTTCTTTATCAATATCAAATTTATTCATAATTGACATGGATAAAAGTATTATAAGCATCATTACAATCGATATGGCTGAGCCGAAATTCCAGTCTCCATTTAAAATAAACAGTTTCTCTACCAAGTTTCCTATCATCATGTTTTTATTTCCCCCTAAAAGCTGAGGAATGATAAATGTGCTTACCGCAGGCATAAAAACCATTATGATGCCTGAAATTACACCGGGCATGCTGAGAGGAAGGATTACTTTTTTAAAAACAGTTTTTTTATCTGCTCCCAAATCATCAGCTGCTTCTAAAAGACTTTTATCCATTTTGCTGAGTGCAGTATAAATTGGCAGTATCATAAAGGGAATAAAGTTATAAACCATACCCATTACGGTAGCACCTCTTGTATAAAGCATATTAAACCTAGGAAGACCTAAAAAAGCAAAAATGTTATTTAGAATTCCATTGTTTCCAAGTATGGTCATCCAAGCGTATGTTCTAAGGAGCATATTCATCCACATGGGCAAAATACAAAGAAACAACAATGTATTTCTGTTTGACACATGTGTATTTGAAATTATTAATGCCGCAGGATATCCAAGTATCAAACATATCACAGTTGATATTGCCGCTAAGTAAATGGAGTCCCACAAAATGTTTAAATACATTGGTTGAAAAAATTTCTTAAAATTCTCTAAAGTAAAATGAATTGTTGTAAGTCCGTTTGATTCCTTAGATGTAATGCTGTACAAAAGAACCAAAAATGCCGGTAAAGCAATAAACACAATTATCCACAACACATAGGGGTAAGCAAGATATTTTGTTCTGTCCTTCATAATTAAACCCCCTTAAACATAATATGAATATCGTCTGGAGTCAAAGTCAAGCCAACAGTTGTACCAACAGGAGCCATATCGGTTGAATGAACCAAAAACTCAAAGCCCTTGGCATCTATGTTCATTTCATAATGAACACCCTTAAATGTAACCGACCTTACAATACCCTCCAATTTTCCTTCACCGACAGGAGTTAAATCCAGGTCTTCAGGGCGAATAACCACATCAACTTCTTCTCCTCTTCCATAGCCGGAATCAAGGCATTCAAATCTTTTTCCTAAAAATTCAACCAAATAATCATCTATCATAACACCATCTAAAATGTTACTTTCTCCTATAAAATCAGCAACAAAAGCATTTTCCGGCTCATTGTATATATCTATGGGAGTTCCCATTTGTTGAATAATGCCTTCATTCATAACTACAATTGTGTCTGACATTGTTAGGGCTTCTTCCTGGTCATGAGTTACATAAATAAACGTGATACCCAGTTGCTTCTGCATAGCTTTAAGTTCATGCTGCATTTCTTTTCTTAACTTTAAATCCAATGCCCCTAAAGGCTCATCCAGTAATAACACCTTTGGCTCATTTACTAAAGCCCTTGCAATGGCAATACGCTGCTGCTGGCCTCCGCTTAACTGATCAATTCTTCTCTTGCCGTAATTTTTAAGATTGAAAAGCTCTAACATTTTTTCAACCTTGCCTGAAATAGTATTTTCATCCATTTTCTTTATTCTAAGACCAAATGCTATGTTTTCAAAAACATTTAAATGAGGAAACAAAGCATATTTCTGAAATACAGTGTTCAGCTGTCTCTTAAAGGGAGGAATACTATTGATTAAATGGCCGTCAAAATAAACTACACCCTCATCAGGAGTTTCAAATCCTCCTATAATCCTAAGAGTAGTTGTTTTCCCACAGCCGCTTGGTCCCAATAAAGTAACAAATTCATTTTCCTTAACAGATAGATTAATATCATCAAGAACAATTTCGCCATCAAATTTCTTGGTTATATTGTTTAATTGTATAATTGCATTGTCCATTTCTACCTCCTAATTAAAAGTATGGTGGAGTACTTATCCATACTACCCGCGCCTTGCCTTTTCCTGCATTTTCTATATAATGAGTTTTGTTTGTCTTAATGTAAAATGACTCACCTTTTTTAACCTTGTAAACTTGACTGCCGTAATATAACAGTATGGAGCCGCTTAAAACATAACCGAACTCCTCGCCTTCATGAGGCTCGTCTACTTTTGTTTTGCTGCCGCTCCCAAGCTCCACTAATATGGGCTCCATTTTATACTTCTGAGCATTTGGAACAATCCAGTTTATAATATAATTGTCATCCGATTCTTTTACAAATACATCATCATGCTTAAATACGATTTTATTATCCACTGC
>JAQVRY010000057.1:0-4226 GCA_028700795.1 Tissierellia bacterium
GAGGAGGTATTTTATGAAATATATTTTAACATTTAATGAAATTGATAAAACAAATCTTATGGCGGTTGGGGGCAAAGGTGTAAATCTTGGGGAACTATCAAAAATTGATGTAATAAAGGTGCCGGATGGATTTTGTGTAACAACCGAAGCTTACAGAAAATCTATTGAAAGCAGTGCTGAGCTAAAAGCATTAATTGAGAAACTAACACAATTAAAAGCTGATGATAGAGACCAAATTTCTCAAATATGTAAGAGTATACGTTCAGTTATAGAAAACTTTAGAATGGAAAGCGATATTCAAAGTGAAATAATAAGTGTATTATCTAAATACGGAGATAATGAATCATATGCTATACGTTCAAGTGCTACAGCGGAGGATTTACCTCATGCATCTTTTGCAGGACAACAAGACACTTATTTAAATGTTAGAGGTAAGGATGAAATTATTCGTCATATTGTTAAATGCTGGGCATCGCTTTTTACTGATCGCGCAGTAATATACCGAATAAAAAATGGTTTTGATCACAGTAAAGTATTATTATCTGTAGTAGTACAAAGGATGGTAATATCTGAAGCCTCGGGAATTATGTTTACAGCAGATCCAATGACTTCAGACAGAAAGACACTTAGCATTGACGCAGGATTTGGACTTGGTGAAGCATTAGTATCTGGATTGGTAAATCCAGATATTTATAAGGTAGTGGATGGTAGGATTACTAAGAAAGATATTGGAACAAAGGAGATGGAAATTAGGACTGAAAATAGCGGTGGCACTAAAGAGATAAAGATTGATAAGGGCAGACAGCAAGTACAGGTACTAAATGATGAACAGATACAAAAGCTTGCTGATATGGGAAAGAAAATCGAAGCCTTTTTTGGCTCTCCTCAGGATATAGAATGGTGCCTTGTTGGTAGCGAGTTTTATATTGTTCAGAGTCGTTCTATTACTACCTTGTTTCCGCTTCCGGAGCTAACAGGATTAGAAACACCTCGTGTGTATATGTCAATCGGTCATACGCAAATGATGACAGATGCCATTAAACCATTAGGAATGTCCTTTTTTGAAATGATTTCTGAAGTTTCTATGGAAAAAATAGGAGGCAGAATTTACACAGATATTACTCATGACCTTTCTTCAATCATTGGGCGTAGCCGGTTAGTAGCGGCAAGCGGAAAACAGGACCCTTTAATACAAAGTGCTATAAAAAATCTTATAAACGATAAAAACTTTATGGCATCTCTTCCAAAAGGTAAAAGAAATGTACAGGGCGGGATTTTTACTTTAGGCTCAATTATTGAGACAATAAAAATTAACAGGGAAAATGACCCTGCAATTATAGATGAATTGATTAATGAATTTGAAAAGGAAGTTAGGGAATTGGATAGTCAGCTTTCCAAACTTTCAGGAAATGAAGCCCTTGAATTCATAGTGAAAGATCGCGAAAAACTATTAGGCATGGCATATAACCCTAAAATGTTGGGAGCTATAATTGCAGCTATTTTGGTTAATGACTCTCTAAATAAGAAAGTAGAAAAGCTACTGGGAGATAAGAATGTAGCGGACATACTAACCAAATCTCTTGATCATAACGTTACTACTGAGATGGGACTTGCTTTATGTGATGTGGCAGATACTATCCGTAAATATCCAAAGGTTATAGAATACATTTCACAAAATCCTAAGGATGAGAATTTTTTTGAGAAGATGGAAAAGCTTCCAGGAGGAAAGGAAACAAGTGAAGCATTTAGAGAATTTTTAAGTAAATACGGAATGCGATGTCCTGGAGAGATAGATATTACGAGAGAGCGTTTTGAAGAAAAACCTACACAGCTTATCCCCATGATTCTTAACAATATCCGTGTACTTAAGCCGGGTGAGCACAAAATTAAATTCCAAGAAGGAAAGCAGGAAGCAAAGGATAAGGAAGAAGAGATCATCCGTCGTTTAATGAATCTGCCGGAAGGCAGCAAAAAGGCAAAAAAGATTAAAAAGAGTATTAGCTTGCTTCGCAACTTTATAGGATGCCGTGAATACCCTAAATATTACATTGTTCGACGCTATCAGTCTTACAAGAAGGTACTTATGAAGGAAGCATATAAGCTTGTAGAAAAAGGAATAATTCAAAATGCTATGGACATATTCTATTTATATTTAGATGAACTTCGTGATGTAGTAAGTACGAATAAGTTGGATTATAAGATTATAGAAGAAAGAAAAGAGAATTATGTTCACTTTGAAAAGCTTACTCCTCCACGTGTATTTACATCTGATGGGTTTGTGCCACCATATAGTTTCTCAAAAGGAAATATACCTAAAGGAGCAATTTCAGGTATACCTGTTTCAAGTGGTATTGTGGAAGGTCGTGCCAGAGTAGTTTTATCAGTAGATGAAGCGATGTTGGAAGAAAGCGACATATTAGTGACCAAGTTTACAGACCCAAGCTGGACACCGTTATTCATCACTATAAAAGGATTAGTTACTGAAGTAGGAGGATTCACTACACACGGTGCAGTTATTACACGTGAATACGGACTTCCAGGCGTAGTAGGGGTTGAGAATGCAACGAAGCTTATAAAAGATGGTCACAGAATTAGAGTGAATGGTACTAATGGATATGTGGAGATATTAAGTTAGAAAACTGTGTGATTCATTTTCTGCCTGGGAAAGGGATGCGGCAATAGATAACATCATAGAAGCTTCGAGGATATCGGAATCAATTTCCCCACGGCGGCAGTCCCACAGTATCTGCTGGTATTCTTTGCGCCCTGTGGCGTTTTTGCCGGAAGCAATATCGACATAAATATCCTTAAGTCTGCAACTCGGTATGTAATAAACAATTGCGCATATATCTGTGCCGTTAGGCTGTTGAGCTGCCTTGCCTTTCCGCTGCTGACACGGCAATATATGGCAGTGTGTTTTATGTTCCCTCGGAAGCTTGAGGGAATTTTTATTGAGGTGGGTAAACAATTGTGGTAAAATAAAATATAAAGATATTTTGATTGGAGAATAACATGGCATCCATAACTAAAAATATGATTTCAGATGCTTTTATTGATTTAACAAAAGAGAAGTACATTGATAAGATAACTGTGAAAGATATTGTTGAAAAGTGCAATATAACTCGCCAGACTTTTTATTATCACTTTCAGGACATAATGGATGTCATTGAGTGGTCTATGCAACAAAGAATGGAAGAGATTTTGAGTAAAAGTCTAAAGGCTACTTCCGTGCAAGAAGCTGTCAGAATACTTGTTTCTTCTGTTGAGGAGGACCCTGAAATTATTATTAAACTAATGAACTCTCAAAAGAGGGAGCAGACGGAGAGGCTTCTTATTAATACAATCCGTTCTTACATGCAGGAAATGATCGACAAGAAAGAATTGTTTATTGATATGAAACGATCAGATTTAAAAATGGCAATGAAATTTTTTTCCTATGCAATTGTGGGCATATTGCTAGAAATCAACCATAAGCGCAAAAATGTAGATTTGGATTTGATTTCCACACAAATTTATCAATTGATGACAGGTGAAATGTTTAATAGTGAAGATATTTAAAAACATAAAAATAAAGATACTGTTAATTAGTATCTTTATTTTTATGTTTTTTAGATTCATTAAGTAACTTGATTTCCTCAAATGCTTCTTTGAAACGCTTGGAAACAGATGTTGGATTCCTACGAATAAAATTAGCTGCTATTTGATATTCTTTATCTTTTAGTGCAGCCATGTTTATTTCTACCTGCCTCAGTCCAGACTTAAATTCATTAAGTTCAGTTAGAAGTACAGACAGTCTAGTTTGTTCACTTTCAGAAATGTTTGATTGCATTTGTGTGTGAATTTCTTGGATAGCTGCATCTGCTTTTTTATTAAGTAAATAAAGTAATCTAGATTTTTTATCTTTCCTTTCCTGTAATTTTTCCAAAAGAAATGCTTTTCGAGATTTCTTTCGAGATTCTTTTTGATGCTGATATATTCCAATATTTTCCTGTAAATTTTTCTCAATTTTTTGCATATTTTCATGAAACACTTCTGAACCTTTGCTTATATTTGCCGCAGCAGCATTTAGCTTATCTTCCAGCATTGCAAATGATTCATTGTTTTCTTTAAGCTTCTTCATAAGCTCTTTCATGTCCAAAGCAGATTGTACGGATTTAGTGGTATCTGCAACAAATACAATAGTAAATATTAAGGTTAAGAACTCAGTCACATAATAGGGAACTTTA
>JAQVRY010000057.1:4326-9495 GCA_028700795.1 Tissierellia bacterium
GGAACTTTATAGTGGTATGTTTGCCAAAAAGCTATATGAACTTAATCATCAGTATGGACAACTGCAAAGTCGAATACAGATTTGCCAAAATGGTGAACACAATAAAATACGTCAGGAAATCATAAAAATAAAAGATGAAAGTGCAGAAAATGATTTGCTCTTACAAAATAGAATCAAATACAGCCGTTCTCAGACAGTATCTGAGCTTGCAGCAGCACAAATGGATTACGGTAAAAGGATTAAGGAAATTTTTGAAAAAGATCCTCATTACTCTCTAGAATCAGCTGCTCTTTATGCGGAGTATGCTATTGATTTTGCCACACAGGCAATGTGCCATGCACTGCTGGCATCATTTTGTGCTATTGATCTACAATTAACTGAAGATGAAAAAAATAAAAAAATGACCGAAGAAAAGAATTAAAATGAAGGACTTAATAGTAGATGCAATAAGTTCTTTGATAATTACAATTATAGGCTATTGCACTATCAAAAATAATAACAAGACGAAGAACAGGGGGGACAAGTTAATATGAATATACTTGTAACATTAAATTCCAACTATATTAAACCATTAAAAGTTATGTTAAAATCACTTTTTCTAAATAACAAGGAAGAAAAATTTTCTATTTATTTAATGCATTCAAGTCTTACTGATGAGGAATTGGATGATTTAAACAACTATATTCATATTCACGGAAACCAACTAAAAATAATTAATATTGATGATAGTTGTTTTGAAAATGCTCCAATTCTTCTTCACTATACAAAGGAAATGTACTATCGTTTGCTGGCACATAAGTTTTTGCCAGAGAATCTTGAACGCATATTGTATCTGGACCCTGATATTTTAGTAATCAATTCAATCAGAGGATTGTATGATATGGATATTGAGGGATATTTATATGCAGCAGCATTTCATGATATTATTTCGATAAAGGAAATAAATAAGATTAGGTTAAGTCCTTATGAAATTGATGCGTATTTTAATTCGGGAGTGCTTTTAATGAATTTGAAGCTTCAACGGCAGTATATTGATGAGAATGCTATTTTTGAATTTGTAGAAAAAAATCATTCTAAACTAATTATGCCGGATCAGGATATTATAAACGCTATGTATTCCAAGAATATAAAGAGTGTTGATGAAAAATTATATAATTATGATGTAAGATATTTTAATTATTATAAAATGTTGAACAACAATAGGTGGGATATGGATTGTGTAATTAGAAATACAGTGATACTTCATTTTTGTGGGAAGAAAAAACCATGGAATAATGACTATAAAGGGAAGTTCCATTCCTTGTACAAGCATTATGAAAATTTAGCAATTAATAAATAACATTAAAGGTAGTAAGTAAATTAAGTCATTTGGAATTGGTACATGAAAATCCAAAGGAAGCAGCAAAATTCATGGAGGAAGCATTTGGTGCTGTACAAGTTGAAAAACAGTGGTCAGGATGGTTGTCGGATACATTCAATATTGATTGTATTCACATGATGTTTGGAGGAGTTGTATATCAGATTCTGAAACCAAGTGAAGGCTTGACAAGTCACTTAAATGTTTTAAAAACAGAAGGTCCATGCATACATAATCTATCTATTCAGGTTAATAATGCTAAAAAATTTCGTGAAAAACTATTATCAATGGGAGTAAAAGAGCTCCATAATTGGGAAAAAGGAATAGTTAGTTTACCCCAGGGGTAAAACCCTTAATAATTTCGCTAATTATTATCATTTTTCAGCCATAACGCATGTTGAGACAGTTCTGTTGATAGACAAGAAATAGGTTGAAATCAAAGGGTTTCACGATTTTTAAATTAATATTGCTTTGTTTTATGTTCCCTTGGATGATAAATTCGAGGGAATTTTTGCATAGAGGGGTAAGATGAAGAATAAGAAAGGATTATAAGGTAAAAGAGGTCACAATGTAATAGAAGATTATAATTAGCAAAATTAGAATAATACGTACCAATTTAAAAGTGATTATCTTACCTATAAAATCTATATATTTTACAGTATATGACATAATATTACAAAATTCGCATTAAATAATTATATAATATTTAATAAAAATAATTAATGTAATGTCACTATTAATAGGAGATTATATATATGGACGATTTAAATCGCAGCGTAGATGAACTTATAAACAAAATAAATATGCTTGAAATAGAAAATGATAGCTTAAGGCAAGAACTCAATTTATATAAAAAAAATAATAAAATCAAAGAGAAATATGAAGCAGACTACACTCAAATAGAAGGAATTTTGGAAGCTATGCCTTCAGCTGTAGTTATAATTGATACTGATGGGAAATTTTTATACTTGAATAAAAGAGCCTTGGAACTCTATGGGATTAATTACCTTGGGTATGACATGGATTCTCATTTAGCCAAAGTAAAGGCTTTAAAACTTGATGGAACACCTTACCCATATGAAGAAATGCTAGCAGTCTATTCCTTGAAACATGGCATGGAAGTTCGAGATAAGGATATTATAATAGAAAAACCTGATGGTGCACAAATAAAAGTCTTGGTAAGCGCTTCACCTTTATTTGATTCAAAAGGAGCAGTAACTTCAGTTATTGCTATTTTTGAAGAAGTAACTGACCTTAAAAGGACGCAATATTTACTTAAAGAAAGTGAAGAAAAACTTAGAACTATACTGGAAAACTCTCGCGATTTTATTTGCATGACTGACCTGAAAACAGGAAAGTACATATACTTTAGTCCATCAATAAAGGAAATGACGGGCTTTACAACTGAAGAATATAACAACATTTCAACTGAACAATTATATGAGCGAGTGCACCCTGATGAACGTAAGGTTTTTATCAATAAAGCTAAACTTATGGAAGCTGGAATTGAAACATTTGGAAATATCAGATATCGATGGAAGATTAAGAATGGAGAATACCGTTGGTTTGAAAGTAGGCGAAATTTAATTCCTGATGAAAACGGACAACCAATCACTTATGTTGGAATATATCGTGATATTACAGAACAAAAAGAATATGAAGAAAATCTTGCTCTTCAAGCTAAAATATTATCAAATGTAAACGATGCAATTATTAAAGTTGATGAAAATGATAGAATTAAATATTGCAATAAATCTTTAGTAAAATTATTTGGATGGCAAGAACGGGAGTTGATAGGTCATTTAGCTTCTGATATTTCTCAACGCTGTGCTGATGAAGTATCAAAAGAAAAAATTCTATGGATATTAGATGAAATGCATAAGGCATTCAGTACAGCAGATGAAAAACATTTGGATGAAATAATATGTCATTCCAAAGACGGTACTCGAATAATCGTTGATATAAATACAACTGTAGTAAAAGGTCCTAAAGGTGAATACAAAGGATTTATTCTATCGATCAGAGATGTCAGTGAGCGTTATAAACATCAACTTGAACTGAAAAAAAGTGAAGAGAAATATCGCTATTTATATAATTCAATTGATGAAGGCTTAGCTATAATAGAAGTAATATTTGATAAGAAAAATAATCCTGAGGACTTTCGATTTATTGAATTAAATCCAGTCTGTATGGAGCAAATGAAATCAATAAATATAGATATATTAAAAAAGACTACAAATGAATTAAAATTTTATTTTGACGATTTTTGGTGTGAAACATTGGGCAAGGTAGCTTTGACTGGCGAGCCAATAAGATTTTTAAAGGAAATAAAAATATTAAATATATGGATTAATGCTTATGTTTTTAAAATGGACTTAGAAGAAAGTAATAAAGTGGGAGTGCTTTTCAAAGATATAACAGAAGAGGTAATGCATAATCAAAAATTGAAAGAACTTATTAATATGCAGGATGAGTTATATGTAAATGTATCACATGAACTTAAGACTCCTTTAAATGTTATATTTTCAGCCAATCAAGTAATGGATATGTATTTAAAAAGCGATTCAATTGAAGAGAAAAAGGATAAGCTTATTAATTACAATAACAGCATTAAACAAAATTGTTACAGGCTTCTAAGACTTGTCAATAATATAGTTGATTTATCTAAAAGCAATTCTGGGCTATTAAAGCTTAATTTGTGTAATGAAAATATTGTATATGTTATTGAAAATATTGTCCAGTCGGTCTCAGAATATGTTAAATCGAAAGAATTAAAAATAATATTTGATACAAATGTTGAAGAGAAGATTATTGCTTGCGACGCAGATAAGATTGAAAGAGTTATGTTAAACCTGATTTCAAATGCAATTAAATTTTCTAATCCAAATGGCGAGATTTTTGTTAATGTCTCAAGTAAAGAAGAAACTATTGAAATTTCAGTAAAGGACACTGGAAGAGGAATTGAAAAACAAAATTTAGGTTATATATTTAATAGATTTTATCAAGAAAATAAAAGTTTATCCCGAAATGCAGAAGGTACAGGTATAGGACTGTCTCTAATAAAGTCATTAATTGAACTGCATGGTGGAAATATAAGTGTTGAAAGTGAAATTAATAAAGGAAGCATTTTTAAGGTTGAGCTTCCTGCAAGGACAATAGAAAGTAAAGAATTCGAAGAACAACCTAATTCTTTGAACAATAGAATTGAAACAATAAAAATTGAATTTTCTGATATTTATTCTATTAACTAAGTACAAGCTTTAGCGGTCAAGCATTCTGAGTACCAAACTCCGGTGCTCAATTGGTAAAAAAAAGGCCTGAGAAGCAAGTGCATCTCAGGCTTATTGTAAACTCAAGACTCTACGCATCACCCTATTTGCCGTATAACATGGCCTAGGGAGTCGGCAATACTATCCGGCGTAAAGCCTAAAGCTTGAAGACTGTTTTCCAGGTCAGTCAAGGTGATGTTGCTGTCATTTCTAAGCATCTGGCGGCACATCTCTACGGCAACCCGGAGCCTTTCAGGTATTTTGCTAGCCTCAGCACCGCTTCTTCTGGCCACATCCCTTGGATTGATACAGTTGTCAAACTGCTTTACAAGCTGGCGATGGCCCTCCATTTTATTACCTATAGCTTTGGCAAGCTTAAGCTGTCTTTCGGGAATGTCTGAAATTTCAGCTGCTTCTGCCATGAGTTCATCACCCCTTTGGAACCACTCCTTGCCCTTTTCAGAAACAGTGGCTGCAACCTTGTCCGGATTATCCAAAGCCACAGTGTGGAGCTTTTTATCAAGCATCTTATCAAGGTCCTTG
>JAQVRY010000058.1:0-1521 GCA_028700795.1 Tissierellia bacterium
GCGAAAGGAGATCCTATAGCAGATTTATACAACGACATGGCTGCTGAGCAAAAAGCAAGGGCAACCTACGAAAACTTAATCTTATTAACCGATGACCCTCTTGTAAAAGATACTCTGAGGTGGTTGAGGGAACGCGAAATCATTCACTTCCAAAGATTCGGAGAAGGATTAAGATTAGTTGAAGAATATTCCACGAACAAAAGGTATTATTAAATTATAAACACCTGCAGGAACCATTATGCATGCAGGTGTTTTATTAGAGGATTTATTAATTAATTGTCTATATCAGGAATCATCATACGTCCAAAGAAATTCAAACGTTTTTTGAATTCAAGCATTTTCTTTTTGTTGAAATAGAACCTCTCGTCACCGGTGATAATAACAACTCCACCATCCATCAAAAACTTCAGAGCCTGAGCCCTATTGTCCCTTTTTTTTATGGCGCGATCCAAAATACCCTGTTTCTGTATATTAAGCTCTGTGGCGTTTATAGCTGTTTTAACAGATAAGGCGTTCTTTTCTTCAAATACTCGAAATACCTTTTTTATATTTCTTTTCATTGTAATTACCAATACCATAAGATAGATAGCAATGGCTGCTATTAATATAGCTATTATATAAATAATTTCTCCTGGTGACATTAGAGCAACCCCCGTTTGTTTTAGTATAATATTTTTTACAGTTTATCACAGCAAACCCATCTATGTCAAACCTTCTTATAATCAAATCCTCATTGGTTTCACAACAATTAACATGAATATGGGCGGTTAAGCTGAAATCCTCTTAATCGCCCATCTTAATAAACATTTTGTACATTTACTCAATGTTAAGGTTTTCTTACCTAACTTCTTCACAGGATACGTTTGCAATGTCCTGTAAAAAAGCCATGTTAAAGATTACTGATTATCAATTATATATCAAATATTACTAAATTGCAGCCTTCGCTATACGTCTTTTCTGTAATAAGTAAACCGCAACCATCATGGCACCACCGAGAATATCGGTATATGTACCCGGATCGACGAGCAGTAAACCCGCTGCGATTAAAATAATACTTTCCCAAATCTTGCAGTTAGTTTTAAAGTAGCGGGTGAAACCTGTTGCAAGACCAACCATACCAATCATAGCAGTCATAACAGATTTCAATACCATCAGTACGAATATAGCAGTTGAATACCCTTCGGTGTTTACAAGTACCAGAATAGGGTTATACACCAACATATATGGTACAATATAAGCTGCAATGCCGAGACGCGTTGCATTAAGACCTGTCTTCATTGGATTTCCACCAGCTATACCGGCACCGGCGAAAGCAGCTAAAGCAACGGGCGGGGTGATGTCAGCAACGATACCAAAATAGAAAACAAACAAGTGAGCGGCAATCGGTGGAACATCTAAAGCTACAAGTGCCGGAGCAGAAATCGTAGCTTGAATGATATAATTCGCAGTAGTCGGAACACCCATTCCAAGTATGATTGAGCTGAACATTGTAAAGATCATTGTAAGGAGTAGGTTACCTCC
>JAQVRY010000058.1:1621-7350 GCA_028700795.1 Tissierellia bacterium
CCGCCTGTCGAAGCCGCTGCTTCAACTGCCCCGGCAAATTCACGTTCGTAACCTGTCTCTATCATCAAAGGAATTGTTATAGAGCCGGTGGAAACAACGTTTCCAACGGAAGAACCACTAACAGTTCCCTGCAGACCACTAGCTATTACGGCAGTTTTAGCAGGACCGCCGACTTGACCACCAACAGCTGCTGTAGCAAGGTTGGTCATCCAGTCACCGACGCCGCTCTTCCTTAGGAAGGTCGCAAATACTAAGAACAAGAAAATAAAGGTAGATGATACATAAATCGGTGTTCCCAAGATACCTTCAGTACCTAACCACTCCGTAGCGACCACGCGCTTGAATGTAAATGGAGCATGAAAAAGGAATGATGTTCTCGGAATATGTTGACCAAAAAATGCATATAGCAGAAACACACTTGCTACAGAGACAATTACCATTCCGGCAACACGTCGAGCTGCTTCAAGTAGAAGCAAAATAGCAATGACGCTTATTACAACGTCTACCTGAGTGAACGATCCTGCGCGCAAGAGCAGTTGATCATAAAAAATAATATGATACGAGCCGACAGTTACACTCGCTGCCGCCAAAATGTAATCATACCACGGAATATACTTTGTAAATTCCACAGACTTTCCTCTCTTAGCAGGATAAAGCAGATAAACCAAGGTAAGTGCTGATGCTAAGTGAGGTGCACGCTGCAGCGTTGACGGAAATGTCCCGAAAAAACCTGTGTAAAGCTGGAACACAGACCATGCAACAGCAATAAAAAATACAAGCTTACCGGGGAACCCTATCAGACGACGAAATGCGGATTCTCTATCGTATTGCGCCATCAGTTCGTCAGCATCAATTCCTGAGCTTTCACCTGAATAGATAACCTTTTCTTCATCAGTATCGATGTTTTCTTCTTCAACGATATCTATATTTTCTTCATCAGTATCAATGTTTTCTTCGTCAACAGGGGGAATAAATTTTTCATTTTTGTCTTTACTCATAAATGTAATACCTCCTTAATCTAGTTATTGAGCTTCTTCCACACAATGTTAAGTAGAAGAGAGCGAACCCTCCTATGGAAATGGTCCGCTCTTGACCCAAATTATTCAAATTAAACCCATAGATATTTTATGTTTATTTGTTGTCAGGAACTTCTATGCCCATTTCTTGGTAATATCTAGCAGCACCCGGATGTATAGGAGTTGTTATACCTTCAAGAGCACCCTCAAGCTGAATTTCTTTACCTGTTGCGTGAGCTGCAGCAACTACATCGCCGGTTTCATACATAGCCTTGGTGATTTGATAAACAGTTTCCTCATCAAGGTCAGCACGGCAATACATAGCAGCCTTACAAGTGATGGTATTGTTGTCCTCTGCCTGATCTTTATAAGTACCGGCAGGAATAACTTTACGAACGAAATATGGTTCATCAGCCTGAATAGTTGCAAGAATTTCATCGCTAATATCTACATAAGCGAGGTCCATAACGGTTGACATCTCAATTATAGAGGAAGCCGGAACAGCAAGTACGTTGCAAGCAGCGTCAATGTGGCCATCCTGCATCTTCGTAGCTGCATCACCGAAGCTATCGCTTTGGCGTTTTATGTCCTTATCAATGTCTAAGCCGGCAGCAGCAAGAACTTTCTCAGTCAATCCAACAGTTCCGGAACCCGCAGGTCCAACTGCCACTGTAAGACCCTTAAGGTCTTCAACATTCTTTGCACCTGTTTTAGCATTGGCAACGATTTGATATACCTCGTTGTAAACAACGCCTATGGAAGATACGTTTGAAACAGGAGCGTTAAACGCGCCAGTTCCTGCAAAAGCGTTTGCAGCAACGTTATTCATAGCCATACCAAGGTCCATTTCACCTGCATTAATCAAATTAATGTTCTCAACGGAAGCTCCTGAAGCCTGAGCAGTAACCGTAATTAGTTGTTCTTCCATCATTTTGTTCATAGCATTGGACATCGCACCACCGAGTGCAAAATATGTACCGCCACTTGAGCCGGTTCCCATTACAAGATCTTGGGGAGTCTTAGGTGCTTCTACGGCAGGTTCTTCTGTCCCTTCTTTAGCAGGTTCCTCTGTGTTAGCAGGAGGTGGAGTCTCTTGCCCGCTGCAAGCAGCGAGAGAAAGAACTAAAATACATACAACAATTAGTGATAAAAGTTTCTTCATTTTTTTCCCTCCAATTCAAATTCTTTGTTTCTTTTTATCTCCTCGATGAAAACCTATTACTTCTTTATTATTCATAAAGAAGTAATATATGATTGTCAAATATATCTTTATCGCAAAAAATTGCGCGGGAGCTTATAAGGTTTCGTAATGCATTTATTAAGTCTATTCAAACTTTACATTAGCATCTTTGTTAGGATACTCTATTATTGTACCTTCCCATGTTCTTATTGTTATTGTGTCTCTACCATGAGATATAACATATTCCGGAAGCATTGGAGTCTTTCCTTTTCCTTTTGGAGCATTGATGATAAATGTAGGATTTGCTAAACCTGATGTATATCCTCTTAAATGTTCCATTATTTCTATTCCAATATCTACACTTGTTCTGAAATGCAGTGTGCCTACTACACCTTTAGCATGGAATATATAATAAGGTCTAACTCTGCAAGACAATAAACCTTGATTTAATCTCTTCATCACATATTTATCATCATTAACACCTCTTAATAATACTGCTTGATTTCCAAGCGGTATTCCTGCGTCAGCCAGCATTGAACACGCTTTCTTCGTTTCTTCCGTTATTTCTAATGGATTATTAAATTGTAAGTTGATAAACAAAGGATGATGTGTCTTTAACATATCACATAATTCTTTTGTTACTCTTTGCGGCAATGTTACCGGCATTCTTGTACCTATACGTTTGAATTCAAGATGAGGTATATTATCTAATTGAGTTAATAGCCAATCCAATCTATCATCTGACAGCGTAAAAGGGTCTCCTCCGGTTACCAAAACATCTCTAATTTCTTTGTTTGCTGCAATATAATCTACTGCTGCTTGTAAATTTTCTTGAGGTTGAGCCGTATCAAATTCGCCAATATTTCTTCTTCTTTGACAGTGGCGACAGTACATCCCGCACACATTTGTTACATTAATTACCAATCTGTCCGGATATCTTCTTGTAATACATGGAGCCGGATTTGTAAATTCTTCTCCCATAGGGTCAGATTCTCCAATTCCTTCTACAAGTTCTAAACCTGTTGGAATTGATTGTAAGTAAATTGGATTTTCAAAGTGATTTCCTTTAGGGTCTATAACTGAAAGAAAATATGGGGATATCGCCCAGCGGAATTTTTCTCCAACCTTGTCAATATCAGCTTTTTGTTTGTCTGTCAAATGGATAAACTTATTTAATGTCTCTGCATCATGTATTCTATTACTAATTTGCCAATGCCAGTCATTCCACTCTTCATCAGTAGCATTAAAATATTCTTTTATTTTCTTTTGTCTTTCCTTGATCTCATCTTGAAAATCTAAACCAAGAGGGATTTCTTTTTTAGCATCCAAATATGGATCTATCCTACTTTTCAATACATCTGCACGTTCAAGAGAAATTTCTCTTGAAGTTTTTTTCATTTCACTCATAATATTATCTCCTTAATATTTTTTAAAATTTTTAGTGGCTAACTACTCATTAACAATAAGCAAGATTCATGCCAAACCAAACTTTTAAAATCATTAATTCGGTAAATGTTTTCCTAAAATGATTAGTTTATTTCATCAATTTCCTAATTCTATATGTCTTTTTCACACATTACCTTAAAAATCAATTTTTTTTTTGCCTTTTATATTATTAAATACTTATTGTATTATACCAGTATATAATTTCAAAGTCAATAAAATAAGTATAATTTTTGCTATAGCTTAAATAGTCAAGAATGATAAAAGGGTTCATCAGGTCAACCTCCTTGACCCTATTAAGCCCTTTTGGCTTTTTTCTCTTAATCAATTATGATTTTACATTAGCTAAGATTTATTATTCTACTTTTATTATTTAAAATGCCTTTTTTGACGGAAGTGGTGGGATTCGAACTCCCCTGAAGGCAACCGCATCTGGATAATAATCTTAAAAGAACATGAACATGTTTCCATTTTTTTATAAAATGGTAGTGTAATAGGCTAACCAACATGATTGAAATGTGTTAATATGTTTATTAGCCATATGTGTTGATTAAAATAAATTGAAAATTAGAGAGGTGCGTGGTCAAATGAAAGCAATTGCAATAAACGGAAGTCCAAGAAGAGGCTGGAATACAGAAAAATTATTGAAAGAGGCGTTGAGAGGCGCAGAATCAGTTGGAGCAGAAACGAAATTAGTGCAGTTATATGATTTGAATTATACAGGTTGCAGAAGCTGCTTTACTTGTAAAAGGCAGGGAGCAGAA
The DNA here is from genome assembly GCA_028700795.1 of Tissierellia bacterium. Lineage (GTDB taxonomy): Bacteria > Bacillota > Clostridia > Tissierellales > Sedimentibacteraceae > Sedimentibacter. The sequence goes on from JAQVRY010000058.1 coordinate 6,025, forward strand.
TCGTATCATTGTGCGTTTAAGGATGGTTTGAGCCCTATATTAGAGGAAATCTTCAATGCAGATGTTTTGTTATTAGGTTCACCAATTTATTTTGGTGATATAACAGGTCAGATGGTTAGCTTTATTGAGAGACTTGGCTTTCCGCTTCTTTCTTATGATGACTACACAAAACGGCTATTTGATGGAAAAATCAATGTTGCATTATTCCTTACTATGAACGCTCCAGAAGCATTCTATAAAAGCAATATGGAGCAATCACTTAAAAACAGAGTTGGAATTCTCCAACGGCTTGGCGGAACTGTCGAAGTATATGCTGCTTGTGATACATACCAATTTAGCGATTATTCGAAATATCATTCTGGTATGCTTGATGAGGTTCATAAAAGAAAAGTAAGAGAAGAACAGTTCCCAAAGGATATGGAGGCTGCATACGAGATTAGTCGCAAACTGACTTCGTTTGAATAACAAATTTTGTTTTTTCTTGAATCTGTAATCACAGGATCGAATGAGGTTTTAAATAGGTTTTAGGTCAAGTGATTCTTAAAGGCATAAAGCATCAATGGACGTATAAAGATTATTGTATCATCATATGAACGGTATATAAAGTATAAGCAGGGTGTAAATATGCTATGCTTATCTTATTTATTTGAATTGTTCATGGGTATATTGAATTTCATAGAGTGCAGTGGGATTTTAGTTATGTGTATCTACTTGGTATTACAGGGAATGTTGGAACATTTACAGGCGAGAAGATGTTTTTGAAAGACTTCATTGAAAGATATAAGCAGTTTGGTTTTTCAGTTATGAATGAAACCTATGGCTGCAACATGACAAAATACTGTGTTTATCTTTTGTTAAATCGACAGCATTGTGAATGCGTTATCGAGATATATCATGAAGGTGATATGGTATTCGTAACAGTTGAGTAAATTCAACTTTATCGAACAGTACACAGCAAAACTAAATATGTAACCCACAAGGGCAGCCGAGAAAAATCGACTGTCCTTTTTCTATGCTACGGGCAGAAAGGAGCGCCCACAAAGGCACTAAATACGCCTTTGTGGGCTGTTGTTTTTTCGTTATACCCATCTCTCCGAAATCAATACCCAAATACTTCAGCCACTTGTTTCATTTTCTCTGCAATAGACACGTCAAAAGGACAATTTTCCTCGCACTTGCCACAGGCTATGCATTCCCCCGCATGATGCTCAAGTAGGCGGTAATGATCATGAACGGATGCTGGAACGCTTTCCTGCGTGCGCGTCAGGTCATGAAATTTATTGACCATGGCAATATTTATGCCCACACTGCAAGGTGCGCAGTGGC
>JAQVRY010000058.1:7450-9349 GCA_028700795.1 Tissierellia bacterium
AATTTATTGACCATGGCAATATTTATGCCCACACTGCAAGGTGCGCAGTGGCCGCAATAGATGCACTTGCCCTTATAGCTGTGCGGCACATTTGACATCGGGCTCGGCACAGAAGTTATCGAGAAAGTTCATGCCGCTCTCAAGGGCTGTCTTTACCAGCTCATTCACAAGCTCAGGTGTTGCGCCGATCATCCCTTCACAACCCAGCGCAACTTCGCTGATCTTCATATCAGTGTTGCCTAATTGCATATATTTCATGCTATGCCTCCATTTCTTCATTCTATTCTGAAAGTCGCATTCCACCCGAAAGAAATCGGCGACCTAATCAAGCGTCAATCCACCGTAGCCGGAGCCGCCTACCAAAGCGGCGAAAAGCTGTTCAGCGAGTATGATGGCAAGACAAAAAACTACCGTTACAAAGCGCTGGAGGTGGTCTGCTCCGAGATACTTCTTCCTCTGAACGCACCGAAAGAATATAACGACCGGCAAGCGCTCTGGAACGCCGCCGAAGGTTTCGTACTATGTTCTCATAGCTTTATGGGTCAATTCAAAAACCACTTGAGCTTTTTATTGGCCTGTCTTTGTGTTTTTGCGCGCAACTGGCCGGTAATGAAGGTCTTTTCCGTGGCACCACTCATGTTTGTAAAGGTAACCACCATGGATCCGTCTTCTGCATCGAACGTCCAATGGGTCTCCACATCCGTATAGGTTTTGCCGGAAATGTCGGCGGAGCCTATCCCCTCAGCGACAGCTTGACTGCCGCCGCTGCTGGCCATATTGAACGTGGTTGTCAAGGTGCTAACCCCCTGCTTGGTTAATGACCCTAACCAGCCCACGCCGCCCGGATCGCCCAGGACCGCATTGTTGCAAATCATATATATATCGCCATAGCCTCCGGGATTCCAGGTGTAGAACTTGAGCCATATCTTGCCCTTAAAGGTACGTGCCTCAACGCCGTCTTGCGGACTCTTGGTCACGGGCTGTTCAATTAGCTTTGCACGCAGGTGGAGCTGCAGCGGGAAACCCGCTGCCGAGGTAGTGAATAGAATTTCGTCAAACTCGATGGTTCGGACGAATTTCTTTGCGGCACTTTGCTGCGCCCTTTCCCTCTGTATCTTTTCGTAGAGCTCTTTGGAGTCTCTGATCAACTGCTCATGAGATTCTGGGCTGATTACACCTTTCAATACGTCCAGGCCGGGGGTTGCCGAGCCGTATCCTACTGTGGAAAAATGCTCAACCGCCCCTGTAATCATGAAAACATCGCCCAACTTCGCTACATCTGCCAATGCATATTCCATCTCGCCGTTTTCACCAAAGCTTTTAATCACAACATCGCCGCCAGGATCGACCCTGGTCAGGAAGGTAATCACAGCGAAATCATTCAACACAACATGTGCTTCACCTTTGCGGCTGAGTGAAAAACCGCCGTTAAAGAACTCTTTTGTCAACACTGCAGTTTTTACGGGGATCACCGTAAACGTCGTATCCGCATCTACGCAGTATTCAGACATTTCGATGATAACCGTATCTTCACCGCTCGCAAACTCCATCCTGCCGCCTAACAAGGGCTGGTTGCTTTCTGCGTTCCAGTCCGGAGGCAGTTCCGGCGTCTCTTGTAAACCCGCTGAGCCCTGCTGCGCCTGTGCTTCCTGCTGGGCCTCCGCAGCTGCCAAAGCTTCCTCCATTAGCCGCTCTAATTCTTCCTCATCCATGTCCACCGGTTCTTCTTCTGGAGCGGCTTCGCTCTGCGTATCAAGGGCGTCATACTCGCCCCAAAGGTAGTGTTCTCATACTTGAGCTAACACCACCGGATGATTACTCAATTTGAGAGGATCATCCGGCCTTTTTTATTGCCGGACGTCACGATCTCAGACATAGTTGCGCCAGCTTACTATTGGC
>JAQVRY010000006.1 GCA_028700795.1 Tissierellia bacterium
GTTAAATAAGTTAAAATTATGATATTAAACAATAAGGAAGGGATATAATGAATATTACTAAAGAAAAAGCATGGGAATTGCTGAAAGAGTACAACAAGGATGAATTTCATCTGCAGCATGCAGATACAGTAAGTTTTGTAATGGAATATTTCGCTGAAAAATTAGGTTTTGAAGAGGAAGCGGAATTTTGGGGAATTGTAGGTATTTTGCATGATATTGACTTTGAAATGTATCCTGATGAACATTGCGTAAAGATGCTGGAGATACTGTCTCAAAATGGAGTAGATGAGAAAATTATCAACTCAGCTGCAAGTCATGGATACGGACTTACAGATGTTACAATAAAGCCTGAGCACAATATGGAAAAAATACTTTTTGCAACTGATGAACTGACAGGATTAATAGGTGCTGCCGCATTGATGCGTCCTTCAAAGAGTACCTTAGATATGGAGCTTAAGTCATTAAAGAAAAAATTCAAATCAACCAGCTTTGCTGCAGGCTGCTCAAGAGAAGCCATAAAAGCCGGCGCTGAAATGTTGGGATGGGAATTAGACTATTTATTGGATGAAACATTAAAAGCAATGCAGGAATATGAAAAAGCAAGAAATTAAGATGCCCTAACCCTATTTTTCCGACCGGAGGGAGAGAAAAATAGCGGTAGGTCATTCGCAACGATTATGATTTACCCAATTTCTTTGACCGAAGGGAGAAAGAAATTGTAGGTAATTCAAACGCAACGAGTTCCGAATTTATGCGACGATAGGAGCTGATAAATTCGTGAACGGAGACTGCGCTTCCCAATGTATGCGACCAAAGGGAGCAAATACATTGGTGAATGAGACTGCGAGATGCCCTAAGGAAGGGGAATGTCCCCTTTCTTTTTCTTAGATTTGTTCCTTATAACAGTGTACGTTAAGCAAGAAATTACCGTAACGGGTATTACAGTAAACGTATAAAGAATTATTTTATTTGTAACCGATAAGAAGTTGTTTTCTGCAAATATTATCATAATTGTCAAAACCAAAGGATGCATTAAATAAATATAATACGAGCTTTGACCGAATACTTTAATGAAGCTGTAAAATTTTTTTAATTTATCATTCATTAATAAACATATTAAATATAAAAAAAACAATGACATGGATGAAAATAGAAACCATGCAAAAGTAGATGCCACAGAATCGTAATATGAAGCAACTATGTAAATAATACTCATCAAAATATACCCTGTAATAATAAATAATTTATTTTTCTTAATCCATATATAATAATTATTGTATTCCAAAGTAATATATATACCCAACATATAAAATACCATGTATTTCAAAAATATTCTGTCCGACAAATCAAATCTTATGAATTCAGCACACAAATATGTTATTATTCCGGCAAATATAAGTATTGTTACTTTCTTTTCAGCGTTTTTTAAAATAAAATAAAATATCGGACCTACGATGTACATCTGTATAATAATTATTACAAAATAAAAGTGATATGACATTGTTCCTTGCAAAACACTTTTCACAAAAAATTTAATATCAATTGCATAATATCCAAAATATATATAAGCAGCATAATAAATAATACACCATACAAAATACGCAACAATTACTTTGACAAGTCTTTTTTTGAGAAATTCCATATACTTAAATTCACGTTTTTTGTAACCGTAGCTGTAAAAGCTTGTTACTCCGCTTAAAAGGATAAAGACAGGTGTAGTAAATTTTAAACTTCTATTTACAATAAGCATCAGTACATACGGAAAGCTTCCATGAATGTATTCATTAACTCCTGTTGCTGTTATATGGACTATCATAACTGCAAAGCATGCAATAAATCTCATATAGTCTAATTCATAAAGCTTGTCTTTTTTTTCTATAATTTGTTCTGCAGCAATTAGCGACATTTCATCACTCTTTCTATATTTTGACCATTTTAACATTTGTGCAGAATAAATGCAAATATTTTAGAAATCTATAAATATGTATTCATAAATATTATAATTACTCATTTTTAGCGGTATATGATATATAACAACGTTAATTTATAAACTTATTTGTAATTTTATTAAAAATATACGTTTTAGCGTATACGTTTTAGCGAAATTATGCTATAATAACTCATGATATTCCTTGGGGGTGACGACGTGATTGTAAGAGAAGCTGTACTAAACAGAATAAATGAAATATGTGATGACAGGGGCATGGCCGTAAATAAGCTTGCAAACTTATCGGGCATTACACCGTCTACAGTCTACAGTGTATTTGACTGCGACAGAAAAGATATCGGAATTGTGCTGATAAAAAAGATTTGTGATGGCTTTGATATAACATTGGAGGAATTCTTTTCTTCAGACTTGTTTAAGTCTTTGGAGCAAGAGTTAGTTTAAATGAAGATAAAGGAAGGGGGACACGCCTTAAAGGAATGTCCCCCGCTAATATTCCGTCATTAATTTATGTTAAATTATTGCTCTTAAATTGTTTTAAAAGATATATATATTTTTGTTCTGCAGCTTCTACCTTATATATTGCATAGTCCACTAAATCAGGCTGTGACACATTTTCAAAAATATTTTTTGCATCTTCCCATTCCTTTTTAGCGTTTTCAATATTTATAAACATTTCGTCATCTGCAGATTTATTTTTTGTTTTAAAATTTTCTAATATACTTTTAATACTAACCTTCCTTTGAATATCATTCATGGGGAAAACCTCCTATCCATATTATTATAGACAGGATGTTCCTTTTTATTCCTAATATACCAAAATAATTTACATGATGACTTCTATAAATTATTATTTTCAAGTTTTAACAAATATTCTTTTATTTCTATGCCTCCCCCGTATCCTATCAGCTTGCCGTTTTTGCCTATTACTCTGTGACAGGGAATAATAATTGAAATAGGATTACGGTTGTTTGCCATACCTACAGCTCTGCATGCTTTTTCATTTCCAACTGAAGCGGCAATATTCTTATAACTTACAGTCTTACCGTAAGGAATGGTTTTAAGAGCATTCCATACCCTTTGCTGAAATTCCGTTCCGGATGGAGATATCGGCAAATCAAAAGACTTTCTTTCGCCTCTTAGATATTCTTCTATCTGTTTATGTGCTTCCTTTATTAGAGGAGTTTCGTATACTTTAATATTCTGTAAACCATCATCTCCAAAAAAAACATTTGTTATGGAGTTGCCATCCTCTGCAATGCCTATTTTACCGATATCTGAATCATAATAAAATACACTTTTCATAATACCTCCACTTAGGGTTAGGGCATCTTTATCCTAATTTATTTCCTTTTTTAACAGAGTTCTTTTATTTTTGCTTTTTTAATTTTTCATATCTTATTATCAAATCTTCACCTTTTTCCCTGTAAGGCATAACCTTTCCTTCCTTATAGTGCTTCCTACAAAGAGGTATGTAACTTTCGTTGCCTCCGATAAAAATTTGTTCTCCGGAATATACTACTTTGCCGTTCGCAATACGGGCATTAGTTAAGGCTTTTTTGCCGCACCAGCAAATGGTTTTCATTTCTTCTATTTTATCAGATAATGCCAAAAGCCAATATGAGCCCTCAAATAATTCATTTTTGAAATCAGCTCTCAATCCATAGCACATAACGGGTATATTTAGCTCATCAACTATATCAGTAAGCTCTTGTACATGATGCTTTTTCAGAAACTGACATTCATCAATTATTACAGCATCAACACCGAATAAATCATTATATTCCTTAACAACTTCAAAAATATTCATATCCTCTTCAACAGATATAGCTCTTCTGCTAATTCCCATCCTTGAAGCAACAACTCCCCGCTCTGCAAATCTGTTGTCAAGTGAAGATGTAAATATTAAGGGGTTTTGTCCTCTTTCTTCATAATTAAATGCAACCTTTTGTACTTCTATACTCTTTCCCGCACCCATGGTGCTGTATCTGAAATATAGCTGTGCCATAATTCTCCTTTATAAATGTTTGAATATTTTATTTTATCTTGCATAGTTTACATAAAAAGCAATTATGTAATCCTTATGTTCGGATTCAAAGTCATACATTCCTGCTAAACTAAGTCTAATTTCAAATCGCCGTCTTTAATCCAACCGATTTTTCTTAAAATATTGCCGATAATAGGCGTAAATATCACAGGAATTCCTATGTATAATATTAATATTCCCAACCATACTTTCATTCCTCCGCCCATGGTATTTAATGTTTCAATTATTCCTACCAAGCCGCTGGTCCCCATACCTGCACCTATAGGGCTGTTTTCCATTTGGAACAAAACCGTTGCCATAGGACCGGTAACAGCAGATACGATTACAGCAGGTATCCAGCACTTTGGATTCCTCACAAGATTCGGAACCTGCAGCATTGACGTTCCTAATCCTTGAGCAGCGACTCCTCCCCATCTGTTATCCCTGAAACTCAAAAATGCAAATCCAACCATATGAGCACAGCATCCGGCAGTTGCTGCCCCTGCAGCTATGCCTGAAAGACCAAGCATCATACAAAGTGCCGCACTGCTTATAGGCAGTGTTAATACTATGCCTACTACAACTGAAACCAATATACCCATCAAAAAAGGTCTTAGGGTTGTAGCATACATTATAAATTCGCCAGTTGCGGTCATAAATGCTCCTATTGCAGGACCTACCAAGGAAGCAATTAAAACACCTGCAATTATGGTAACAGCCGGCGTAAGAATAATATCTATTTTTGTTTCTTTTGAAACCAATTTACCAAATTCAGCACCCACCAAGGCTCCGCAAAAAGCACCTGCAGGCCCTCCTAACATATTACCTGCTGTTCCGGTAATTGTAGATGCAAACAACACTAAAGGCGGAGCCTTTAATCCATAAGCCACTGCAACACCGATTGCTGCTCCCGTCATCTGACTGCAAATAGGCCATACTGTTTCAGTTAAAAAAGTAATGCCAAACTTTTTACCAATGGTATTGAGAATTGTACCTATCAGCAAGGATGCGAAAAGACCATAGGCCATTAAACCCAATGCTTCAATCAGGTATCTTTGAACAGAAATCTCAATATTCTTTCTTCTAAGAAAACTTTTAAATTTTGAATCATTTTCCGGTTCGTTTTTTTTACTCATTTTCATCCCTCTATTAGTAAATTATCTTCTTATCTTATATTTTAAAAAGCATGAGCTTTCATGCTTTCTACATTTCTCTTCTGCCTTCCATTGCTCTCATGAGAGTTACTTCATCGGCATATTCTATGTCTCCGCCTACCGGGATTCCGTGGGCTATACGGGTTACCTTTATTCCCATAGGCTTTATGAGTCGGGATATGTAAACAGCCGTTGCTTCTCCTTCAATTGTAGTGTTGGTTGCTAAAATTACTTCTTTTATATCTGTATTAAGCCTTGATATTAAACTTTTAATATTAATTTCATCAGGACCGATTCCATCAAGTGGAGAAATTGTTCCATGAAGAACATGGTATAAACCCTTGTACTCTTTGGTTCGCTCCATGGCTGCAATATCTCTTGCATCTTCAACAACACATATGGTTGAACGGTCTCTTTTTAAACTGATGCAAATGCTGCATAGCTCGCCTTCAGTTAAGTTTCCGCACGTTTGACAATGTTTTGTATGCTTTTTTGCATTGACTATAGCTCTTGCCAGCTCCACAACATCGCTGCCCTTCATTTCCAAAATATAAAAGGCAAGTCGCTGAGCAGATTTCCTGCCTATTCCCGGAAGTTTTGCCAGTTCTTCTATAAGTTTCGTAATAGGCGCTGTGTATTGCTCCATTACATTAACCCTGGTATGTTTACTCCGCCTGTTACCTTTTTCATTTCGCTTTCCATCATTTCATCAGCTTTTCTGAAAGCTTCATTAATGGCAGCCACAATCATGTCTTCAAGCATTTCCACATCATCCCCATCTACTACTTCCGGATCTATTTTAAGTTCAAGCAAGGCTTTCTTGCCGGTTACCTTAACTGAAACAGCTCCTCCTCCTGATGTTGCTTCTACTTCTCTTTGTTCAAGTTCTTTTTGCATGTCTTCCATTTGTTTTTGCATTTTTTGAACCTGTTTCATCATATTGTTCATATTTCCGCCGCCGGGCATACCCATGGGCATTTTTCTACCTTTTGCCATTTTAATCCTCCTGTTTATATTCTACTATTTCTCCAAACTCATTTTTTAAATCTTCATATACATCTTTTATAGTTGTTTTTGGAGTTTCATGTCTTACTTCTTTTTCTGTAATAAAATCAACTTCACACTTTTCATTTAAAAACCGGCTTAAAATCTGTTTGAATTCTTCCTTATTTTTAGTCTGATTTGCAGCGTTTATATGAAATGTAAATTTCGGGTTAAATTCAAATACAGCTTTTTTGTTTATCACCTTTGTAAGCTTGGCCTCTCTTATAATGGCCTGCAGTCCTGCATTTTCGTTTCTGATTTCTTTAAGTAAAGACTGCCATCCATTTATTATGATATTAAAAATTGCTTCGTCACTTTTATTTTCCTGCTTATTTTCAATGGCTTCTTCTTTGTTTATTTTTATCTTTTCACCTTTTTCTGTATTTACTGTCTTATGGGCCTTTACTGTATTTTTTGTTCTTTCAATGTTTTCTACACTTTCCAGTTCTTTTTTTATCTTAGCAGGTTCATTTCTTGCTGTGTCTTTAGACTGATATTTACCATTTAAACTGTTTTCTATGTTTTCAATTCTTTTGACTAATTCATCCATATTTACATAATTTACATTATGTAACATCTTTATAAGCTTCGTTTCTAAAAGAACTCTTGGATTTAATGCTCTCTTGCACTCTGACTGTGCTGTTGAAAGGTCCTCTATTATTCTAACTATTTCGTCAACAGAAATTTTTTTGTTTAATTCTATAATTCCATTCGTTTCATCTTCAGATATTCTCATTAAATTATCGGAAGAATTTGTTGTTTTTATTATAAGCATATTTCTAAAACAAATAATTAGTTCATCAAGAAAAAACGTAAGCTCTTTCCCGCTGTTTAAAATATTGTCAACTAAAGACATGGTTCTTGCAATATTCTTGTCAACTATTGCATCAGCTGCTTCTAAAACAACCTGGTAATTGACTGTTCCCAATAAATCTATTACGGTTTCATAATCAACTTGAGAATTAAAGGATATGCATCTGTCCAAAATGCTTTGAGCATCTCTCATTGCCCCTTCTGAATTTGCTGCAATCAATTTCAATGCTTTTTCTTCGTAATCTATTTTTAATTCATTACAGATTTTTTCCATATTTTCTGAAATAATATCAGCCTTAATTCTCTTTAAGTCAAATCTCTGGCATCTGGATAATATTGTAGCAGGAATTTTCTGAGGCTCTGTAGTTGCAAGTATGAATAAAAGGTGTTCCGGCGGCTCCTCCAAGGTTTTTAATAGAGCATTAAAGGCACCTTTTGACAGCATATGTACTTCATCAATTATATATACCTTGTACTTGCTTTTAACAGGCAAAAACATTACTTTGTCCCTAAGTTCTCTTATGTCATCCACACCATTATTTGATGCTGCATCCATTTCAATAACGTCCATATTGGTTTCATCCAATATACTTTTGCATATTTCGCATTCATTGCATGGATTTCCTTCATGACTATTTAAACAGTTAACAGCTCTTGCAAATATCTTGGCAGTGGATGTTTTCCCGGTACCTCTTATTCCGCTGAAAAGATAGGCATGGGCTATATTATGAGACATTATTTGATTTTTCAATGTCCTTGTCACATGCTCCTGACCTAAGACATCATCAAATACTTTAGGACGGAATTTTCTGTATATTGCTTGATGAGACATATACACCACCTGAACTTTGTAATTTTTTTTAATTATAGCATAAAATATTTTTTTTAACAACTACCGATATTGAAAAATAGGTAGGTAGGGACAATCTTTTCGGGTAAGAGGAATGTCCCCAAACTAAAAGGCAATTTAAGGTTTCCCCTAAATTGCCCTAAGTACATCATTCCATGCCGTACTTCTTTTTAAACCTGTCAACTCTACCGCCTTTATCAACAAACTTCTGTTTGCCGGTAAAGAATGGATGGCATTCCGAACATATTTCAACTCTAATTTCGTCCAATACCGACCCGGTTTCAAATGTATTTCCACATGCACATTTTACAGTAACAGTTTTATAATTGGGATGTATTTCTTTTTTCATACCGTTCACCTCTTTCTAAGCTCTATATAAAAGTATAATCTTCAATTTACCTTGAGTATTATAACATAAGGTTTTATATAATACAATATTTAATTTTCTAAAATTAATAGTATCTATCATTTAAGTCTGACTTAATTTTTTCGATATTCAAAATCTGAGAAGCTTGTTTAACAAATTCATCATTTGTCTTGGTTCGAATCAATCCTTCAATTATTCTTTCGGTAACGTCTGCAGTTGAAAAATTGCTCATTGCTTTTCTTAATTGCCATATTGTCTGCATTTCTTCATTACTAAGCAGCATTTCCTCTCTTCTCGTACCGGATTTATTTATATCAATGGCAGGGAATACTCTTTTTTCTGAAAGCTTCCTGTCTAAGTGGATTTCCATGTTGCCGGTGCCTTTGAATTCTTCAAATATTAAATCATCCATCTTGCTTCCTGTTTCAATTAAAGCGCTGGCAAGTATTGTAAGACTTCCGCCATTTTCAATATTTCTGGCAGCGCCGAAAAACCTCTTCGGCCCGTACAAGGCTCCCGGATCAAGACCCCCTGACAATGTCCTTCCCGTAGGAGTAATAGTAAGGTTATATGCTCTGGCAAGTCTTGTAATGCTATCTAATAAAATAACTACATCTTTTCCATGTTCGACAAGCCTTTTTGCCCTGTCTAACACCATTTCCGCTACTTTAATGTGATTTTTTGGCAATTCATCAAAAGTTGAATAAACAACGTCGCCTTTTACATTTCGTTTCATATCCGTTACTTCTTCAGGACGTTCATCTATTAAAAGCATAATAATTTCAATTTCAGGATAATTTGCTGCTATACTGTTTGCCATGTTTTTTAAAATTGTTGTTTTACCGGCCTTAGGAGGAGCTACGACCATCCCTCTTTGCCCTCGTCCTATGGGGGCAATTAAGTCAATAATCCTCATTGCAATATCTATGTGTGATATTTCTAACTTGATTCTTTTATTAGGATAAATGGGGGTAAGCGTATCAAATTCTTTTCTGTTTCTTGCTAATTCAGGATTCTCGTCATTTACTTCCTTAACATAAAGCAAAGCTTTAAATTTCTCTCCTTGTTTCGGAGGTCTTGTAATACCTGAAACTTTATCACCGGTTTGCATATGAAATCTTCTGATTTGAGAAGGAGATATGTAGACATCGTCATCGCTGGTTAAATAATTATGGGTTCTTAAAAAGCCATAGCCATCAGAATGGGTTTCGAGTATACCTGTTACCTTTAAGGCTTCTGTACCGCTGGATTCAATTTCTTCGACTATTTTATCAGGTAATTCCACAGTTTGTTTCGTTTGTTCCGATTCTTCTTTGCGTTCAGAGTTTTCCAATTTGTTGACTTTTTCGTTATTTTCGATATTATTTGTTTCAATTTCATTTAATTTTAAAATCAATTCTTCTTTCTTATATTTATAGGCATCATGTAAACCTTTTGACTTAGCTAATTCTTTTAATTCAAAAAGTTTTAAACTTCTAAGCTCCATATGGCCTCCTTGCATATTTAATTAATCAACATTATGGAAAAATACGGATAATTTTCGATGAGTGTTTAGATAATATCATTTTATATTGCTTTAGTCAAGAAAATAATTGAAAAATAGCTAAATTTAATAAGTTACAAATTGTTAATTTTTTAACTATTGATTATGGTGCCCATTGATATTATAATAATTATATATATATACGAGGTATAAAATGACTGAATTAAAAGTTTGTGTAGGAAGTGCATGTCATTTAAAAGGCTCTTATGAAGTAATAGATGCTTTTAAATGTTTAATAAGAAATAGAAATGTTTCAAACAAAGTTGAAATAAAAGCGGCCTTTTGTCTTGGTCACTGCACGGAGGCTGTATCAGTTAGTTTAGACGGAATAATTTATTCTGTAACCACTGATAATGCAGTCGAGTTTTTTGATAAATATGTTATGAACAGTGTGAGGAGATTATGAGAATACTTGATTTTTACCCTACAAATTGTAAAAACTGCTACAAATGCGTGAGACATTGTTCGGTTAAAGCTATTAAAATGATAAATGACCAAGCACAAATAGTAGAAGAAAAATGTATAGCATGCGGTAATTGTTTTTTGGTATGCCCTCAAAATGCAAGAAATATTCACAGTGATTTGGAAAATGTAGAGAATGCATTTCAACAAGGGAAAAAAATAATAGTCTCAATTGCACCCTCATACATTGGTGTTTATGACGAACCTTATAAGCTTATATCTGTGTTGAAATATTTAGGAGCATACTTAATTGAAGAAACAGCAATTGGTGCGGAACAAGTGTCCAAGCTATACAGCGAATATATTAAAACAACAAAGAAGAACAATGCTATTACGACATGCTGTCCAACTGTCAATATGATGATACAGAACTATTATCCTAATTTAATCAAATATTTAATGCCTATTGATTCACCTATGGTGGCTCATTGCAAAATGATTAGAAAAAGACATGGAAATGACGTTTATATCGTATTTTTAGGTCCCTGTATATCTAAAAAATGCGAGGCTTACGGATACCAGCTTTCAGGAGTTATGGATGCAGTAATATCCTTTGAAGAAATAGACAAGCTAATGGAATCAAGAAATATTAATATATCTGAATTTGAAGAAAGTTATCCTGATTTGGAAGGAAATTATAAAGGAAAAAAATATCCTTTAGACCAAGGTATATTGTCAGGGATAAGCCATATTGTAGAAAACAGTAAATTTACCCCTGCAACAATTTCAGGCATAGATAATCTGAAAAAGGCCTTTGATGCTCTATCTAATGAAGAAATAACCAATGTATTAATAGAGGCTAACAGCTGTGAAGGAGGATGCATTGGAGGTCCTGCTGTGCCTAAGAAGAGCAGAAATATATATGTAAGAAAAATTCGAGCAAAAAACAAAATTCAAATATTAAAAGAGAAAATTAATAAGAATTATACCTTGGAAGATAAGAATTTAAATTATATCAGGAATTTTAGAAATAAGCAGTATATACATCCGCATTTTACTGAAGAAGAAATAAAAAACGTTTTAGAGCAAACAGGTAAACATGATAGATCTGATGAATTAAACTGTGGTGCATGCGGATATGATACATGCCGAGATAAAGCTATATCTGTATTGGAAGGCCTTTCTCATCCGCAAATGTGCATGCCTTACATGAGAAGCGAGGCAGAAAAAATTTCAAATATATATTTTGAATATTCTCCAAGTATAATACTGATTGTTGATTTAGACCTTAATATACTTGATTTAAATCCCGTGGGTGAGAAAGCATTTAACATTAGTGTTTCCTCTGTTAAAAGCCAACCCCTTTCATCCATTATTCCGGATAAAGATTTTAAACACGTTCTAAGAACTGAAGAAAACATGGAAGGACGTAAATTAAATCTTGAAAAATACGGTTTAACGGTTTATGAGCGAATTATTTATTTACCTAAAAATAAAATATTATTCGGCATACTAAATGACATTACTAACGATGAACTTAAGAAAGAACAAATAACAAACTTTAAAATGAATACCTTGGAAACAGCGGATAAAGTAATAGAAAAACAAATGAGGGTGGCCCAAGAAATAGCAGGGCTGCTTGGTGAAACAACGGCTGAAACAAAATCAGCTTTATTGAAACTCAAAAAAGTTGTTTTAGAGGAAAATAAATAATGAAATATTTCTTTGATATAAATTATAAAAGTATAAATAAGCATACTGAAGAGTTATGCGGTGACAAGGTTGAATATTTGTATGACGATGACGGTATTATTATTGTTTTATCAGATGGTTTAGGAAGCGGTGTTAAAGCTAATATTTTAGCAACAATGACTACGAAGATAGCCGTAACCATGTTGAAAGAAAGAGCATCCATAGATGATACCATCGAAACAATCATAAAAACCCTTCCTGAATGCAAGGTTAGAAAATTAGCTTATTCAACTTTTACAATAATAAAAATTGATAAAAACAATAATGCATATATTGCTGAATATGATAACCCTCCTTATTTTTTTTATTCTCACAAAAAATTTATTCCAATTGAAAAAATGGAGCGTGTAATTGGAAATAAAAAAATCTATGAATCCAATATTCAGCTTGAAATGGGAGATACTCTTTGTGTGGTAAGCGATGGGGCAATTCATGCAGGAATAGGACAAATGCTTAATTTAGGCTGGACTTGGGATGAAATTAATGAGTACTTAAAGGAATTAAACAATTTAAACCATTCCTCACAGCTTATTAACGGTAATTTTATTGGCGTGTGCAACAACTTATACAACAATATGCCCGGTGATGATACAACCATATTAACTTTGAAAGTGAGAAAGCCGGAAATCATAGATGTTTTCATTGGACCTCCAGCAAGTAAGAACAATGATATATTTCTTTCTGAAATTATGAAAACAAGTCCTAATATTAAGATAATATGTGGCGGCACTACTGCTCTTATTGCAGAAAGAGAATTAGGATTAAGTTTAGAAGTGGATATAGATTCTATGAAAGAAGATGTTCCACCCATTGCATATATGGAGGGTTTTGATTTAGTTACGGAAGGAGTTCTGACTTTAGGAAAAACCTTGGAAAATATAAAAAAATTAAATAATTCTAAATATGAAAATATAATTGACTGCAATGAATATGACGGCTGCTCCCTCCTTACGAAATTACTTACAGATGTAGGTACCCATATGAATTTTTATTTGGGAAGTGCCGTGAACCCTGCTCATCAAAATCCAAATTTTCCGGTCGACTTCAACATTAAAAAAAATATAATAGACAACTTGGTAGCTGAACTAAAAAAAGCAGGTAAAAAAATAGAAATAATTAATATTTAATTTCCCCTTTTTAGTAACAATATATTAGATGTTTGCCATGATGCTTTTTTAACAACCGGTTGACTATATTGAATTAATACGGTAAAATAAACATAGGCAAAAAATTATAATGGAGGTTAAAATGGAGAAATTAATTATTACTGCTTGCCTTACGGGAGCAGAAGTTACAAGAGAGCAACAACCGAATTTACCGATTACACCGGATGAAATTGCTGAAGCTGCATATGAATGCTTCTTAGCAGGGGCATCTATGGTACATGTTCATGCCAGGGATGAAGAGGGTAATCCTACTCAGGACTATGCGTACTACAAAGCAATCAAAGAAAAAATTGAAGCTAAATGCAACATTATATTCCAACCATCTACAGGCGGAGCAACATGGCACACACCCGAGCAAAGAATGCAGCCTATAGAATTAAAGCCTGAAATGGCAACGCTCAGCATGGGAACATGCAATTTTGCAGATGATGTATTCATGAATACAGAAGAAAATATTAAAATATTTGCAAAACGTATGAATGAACTTGGAGTTAAACCGGAATTGGAATGTTTTGAAAAAGGAATGGTTGACACTTCAATAAGGATGGCTAAAAAAGGTATATTAAACACACCCATGCACTATGATTTTGTACTTGGAGTACCGGGCGCAATGGGAGCAGAACTTCGAGATTTATTGTACATGGTAGAATCAATTCCTGCAGGCTCTACATGGACTGCTGCTGCAGTAGGAAGATTCCAGCTTCCTATAAATATGGCAACAATAATATTGGGCGGTCATGTAAGAACAGGATTTGAAGATAATATTTATTATAAAAAGGGCGAAGTTGCCAAATCAAACGCTCAATTAGTTGAAAGAATTGCAAATCTGTCAAGAGAATTTGGTCGTGAAGTTGCAGCACCTGACGAAGCGCGTATAATATTAGGACTGAAATAAATGAGAGAACGAGAGAACGGCGAGCCGTTCTCTTTTTTTATCTTCTTAAACCCTAACACTCCATAGCCAGCTCTACAAGCTTCACTATTAGCTCCTTGTATTCAATACCTATTTTTTTAAGCATTGAAGGATATCTGCTTAAACCCGTAAGGCCGGGGATAGTATTTATTTCATTTAAGTATATTTCATTTTCCGGAGTTAAAAACATATCAACTCTGGAAAGTCCTCTGCAGCCTAATGCCTTATACGTCTTTGCAGCAATTTCCTTTGCCTGAGCTTTTAACTCATCGCTTATTCGGGCAGGACAATATATTTTTGAATTATGCTGAGAATATTTTTCAACATAGTCAAAAAAGTCGTTTTTGGTATCTATTTCATCAACTTCTCCAATTAACAGCTCTTCGTTGCC
Organism: Tissierellia bacterium; assembly: GCA_028700795.1. Taxonomy (GTDB): domain Bacteria; phylum Bacillota; class Clostridia; order Tissierellales; family Sedimentibacteraceae; genus Sedimentibacter. The sequence goes on from JAQVRY010000006.1 coordinate 14,367, forward strand.
TACAACAGCACAGCCTATTTCAAATCCTTCAATATTTGACTCAAGAACTACTTTCCTGTCGTATTGAAAGGCTTCCATGATTCCTTTTTCAAATTCATCATAGTTTCTGACCTTGCTTATGCCAATGGAAGAGCCGTTGTTGGCAGGCTTGATAAACATGGTAAGGGAAAGCTTTTCAAAAGCCTCTGTATATAAGTTTTTTATATTTAAGTTTTTATGATTTACTACGGACATAAAAGGAGCAGTTTTAATTCCTGACATTTCGCATATCATATGTGTATATTCCTTGTCCATAGAAACAGCCGATGAAGTCATATCGCAGCCTACAAAAGGAATGCCGGACATCTGGCACATTCCCTGAATTGTGCCGTCTTCTCCGTTTCTGCCGTGAAGAACGGGAAAGATACAGTCTATCTCGATTTTTTCATAGGTATTATCTGTTTCATTCAGTTTAATAAATCCTCTAAACTCATCCATACTCAGCAACACAGGACTTAACTGACCCTTATGCCAAGTATCGTCATTTATTTTATCTGTGCCTCCTTCGTAATGAAGCCACTTACCTTCTGTTGTTATTCCTATCAATATTACTTCATACAGTTCTTCAGGAACATTGTCTATAATGGCAGCCGCTGAATGCAATGAAACGGAATATTCATCAGACTTGCCTCCAAATAATATGGCTAATTTTGTTTTATTCATTTTCCCACTCCTTTAATTTATTTGCTATATATTCAAGTTTTAAAAACCTTGAGCCCTTAACTAAAATTGTACAATCTTCCATTAAATATTTCTTTAAATATAAAGCTGCCGCTTCTTTTGTATCAAATTCAACTATGTTTTTTATATTTGTATTTTCCTTAGCAGCTTTAGCTATGTACTTAGCTTCTTCACCAATGGTTATTAATTCATCAATATTATGATGCGATAAACTTTTCCCTACATTGTAGTGGATATCATGGCTCATTTCTCTGTAGCCAAGCATGTCCCCCAATACTGCAATTTTCTTTTTTGACTTGAATAATTCAAAAATATCTAAAGCAGCATTTATACTTACGGGATTTGATTTATAACAATCATTTAAAATATTACATTTGTTTATACTAATGATTTCATTTCTAAGACCTGTTTTTTCAATCTTTAATAATCCTGACTGAATTTCTTCTGAGTTCATTCCAAATTCCTGAGCAGCCAAAATTGCAGCCATGGCATTTAAAGCCTGATGTTTGCCTAAAATATCAATATGCAGCTCATCAAAGCTTTCATCACTCACTCTGATTGTAATACCGTCCAAGTCTTGATTAAATTCCTTCAGCCATATGGTATTGTTTTTATTTAAACCGAATGTCTGCTTTCTAATGCTTTCGTTAATTTCAGTATTTCTCACGGTTTCTTCAATCAACCTGTCATCACCGAAATAAATGAATAAGCCGCCATCTTTGATGCCTTTGACTATTTCAAGTTTTGCCTTGGCTATTTCTTCAATGGAAGGAAAATTATCAATGTGTACTAAACCTACGCTTGTTATAATTGCAACCTCAGGTTGTACCAAATCAGTTAAAAAATCAATTTCTCCCTTTCTTTCCATACCCATTTCTATAACAGCTGCTTCACAGTCTTCATCTAAACTTAATAGTGTAAATGGCACTCCGATTTCAGTGTTGTAGTTTCCAATGGTTTTTTGTGTTTTATATTTTTGAGATAATATTGCAGCAGTAATGTCCTTTGTGGATGTTTTTCCGTTGCTGCCTGTCACTCCAATAATTTTTGTTGTTTTCAGCTTGTTTCTATAATATCTTGAAAGCTCCTGAAGTCCTTTTACGGTATCTTCAACTAAAATAACAGCAATATCATGGGGAGGATTTGGTTCATCTATATTCCACAATGTTGCTGCAGCTCCGTTTTTTATGGCATCTTTAACAAAGGTATGTCCATTTACTGTCATCCCCTTAATAGGTATAAAAAGATTGTTTCTTGTGACATTTCTTGAATCGATACTTACGCCTTTCATATGTTTGTCCAAATCACAAGTTCCTGTACATCGAGCATTTAATATATCCGCTGCTTCTTTTATTTTAATATTTATCATTTACAGACCCTTTCAAATTAGTTTACTCATTAATTATATTGTATATGGCAGGATTCTGCAAGGTACAAAAAAATTGCGTATAAAAAATGTCATCAAAAATCAATTAATTAAATTAAACTTCCTTTTAACGGCGCATAAGGAAATGTATGTTTTTAAATACATACATTTACAAGAAAAAGACAGGCGAGCCTGTCTTTTAGTTAATATCCTTCATTTACACCGGATAACTCAATATTTCATTTCAGCCAATCTTACATAGCCGTCATATCTGTCTTTAGCATCTTTTTCTGCTTTAGCATATAATTCTTCAGCAATTTCAGGGAATGAAGTTTTCAATGATGCATATCTTACTTCACCTTCAAGATATTCTCTGAATGATGCAGATGGTGCTTTAGAATCTAATACAAATGGATTCTTGCCTTCATCTCTAAGAAGAGGATTAAATCTGTACAAATGCCAGTATCCTGCTTCTACAGCTTTCTTTTCTCTGTCAACCGTCTTGCCCATTCCTGCTTTAATTCCATGGTTGATACATGGTGCGTAAGCAATAACCAATGATGGTCCTTGGTAGCTTTCTGCTTCTTTTATTGCTTTTAAGAATTGATTCATATTAGCACCGATAGCAACCTGTGCTACATATACATATCCATATGTTGTAGCAATTATGCCAAGGTCTTTTTTCTTAACTCTCTTACCTGCAGCAGCAAATTTAGCCACGGAAGCTGTAGGAGTTGCTTTTGAAGACTGCCCGCCTGTATTTGAATAAACCTCAGTATCAAGTACGAGTACATTCACATCTTCTCCTGATGCCAATACATGATCTAATCCACCGTATCCAATGTCATATGCCCATCCGTCACCACCGATTATCCACTGTGATTTCTTAACAAGATAATCTTTTTTATCTAATATATTCTTTACTGCTTGAGCACATTCTTTACACGGCTCAAGTCCTTCAAGAACTTCAAGAACTTTTGCGCTTGCTGCTTTTGATTCTTCGCCTAATTCTCTGTTTTCAATCCATTGTTGTATTGCTTCTTTTAATTCAGGCTTTGCATCCTTTTCTAATAACTCTTCCATTGACAATTGAATGCCGTCTCTCATTTGTCTTACTGCTGTTGCCATTCCATAACCGTATTCAGCATTGTCTTCAAACAATGAATTTCCCCAAGATGGTCCTCTGCCGTTTGCATCCTTTGTATATGGAGTTGATGGTGCAGATGCTCCCCAAATTGATGAGCAACCTGTTGCATTTGCAATCATCATTCTGTCGCCAAACAATTGAGTAATAGTTTTTACATATGCAGTTTCTCCGCAGCCTGCACATGCTCCTGAAAACTCAAAATAAGGTTTACAGAATTGGCTTCCCTTAACTGACACTTTATCCATTAAATTATCTTTAATTGTCACTTTATCAATAGCATATTTCCAGTTTGGTATTTCTCTTTCTACTTCTTCTGCAATAGGAGTCATTACCAAAGCTTTATTGCCTTTTTTACCCGGGCAGATATCTGCACAGTTTCCGCAACCCGTGCAATCCAATGTACTTATTTGAATTCTGTATTCTAATCCATCCAAGCCTTTGCCTATGGCTTTAATAGTTCCAAAGTTTACAGGTGCATCAGCTTTTTCTTTTTCATCCAGCAATGTAGGTCTTATAACAGCGTGTGGACATACAAATGCACATTGATTACATTGAATACAATTTTCAGAATACCATTTTGGAACTGTTGTCGCAATTCCTCTCTTTTCATAAGCAGCTGTTCCATGAGGGAATGTACCGTCTTCTCTGTCTGCAAATGTACTTACTGGTAATTTGTCCCCTTGTTGTCTGGTCATCACGTCTGCAACATTCTTTATAAATTCAGGCTTTTCATCTTCTGTGAAAGGTACTGCTAATCCGCTGTTTGCTTTATTGTCATCAGCAGCATTTTTCCATGCTTCAGGTATATCTATTTTAACAAGCTCAGTAATACCTTTACCAACAGCAACTTTATTCATTTCTACTATTTTCTCACCCTTTTTACCATAGGATTTTTCAATAGCATCATTCAAGTATTTAACTGCATCATCTATAGGAATAACATCTGCTAATTTAAAGAATGCAGACTGGATAATCATGTTTGTTCTGTTACCAAGTCCTATATCTTGAGCTATTTGTGTTGCATTTATTGTATAGAAATTGATGTCATTCTCAGCTATATATTTTTTGTACTTGGCAGGTAAGTTTTCATCCAACTCATCCTTTGACCACAAAGTGTTTAATAAGAATGTTCCGCCTTTTTTTAATCCTTCAACCACATCATATTTATCTACATATGATTGCTGTGAAAGTGAAACAAAGTCTGCTTCATCTATTAAGTAAGTTGATCTAATAGGTGATTTACCGAATCTTAAGTGAGATACAGTAACACCGCCTGATTTTTTGGAGTCGTATGAAAAATAACCCTGTGCATACATATTTGTATAGTCACCAATGATTTTTATTGCATCCTTGTTAGCCCCAACTGTTCCATCAGAGCCAAGTCCCCAGAATTTACATCTTACTGTTCCCGGAGTTGATACATTTATAACTTCAGGAGTTTCCAAAGATTTAAATGTAACGTCATCAACAATACCTATTGTAAAGTCGTTCTTCGGTTCATCAGCTTTAAGATTGTCATATACTGCAAATATTTGTGCAGGAGTGGTATCTTTTGAGCCAAGACCATATCTTCCGCCTACTATTACAGGCGCATCTTTTTTGTTGTAGAATAATGATTTTACATCAAGGTACAATGGCTCTCCAACTGAACCGGGCTCTTTGGTTCTGTCTAACACTGCTATTTTTTTAACAGTCTTTGGTAAAACATTAAAGAAATATTTTGCTGAGAAAGGTCTGTATAAGTGAACTATAACTAAACCAACTTTTTCTCCTTTAGAATTTAAGTAGTCAATAACTTCCTTAGTTGTTTCTGTTACCGAGCCGATAGCAATTATTATGCGGTCTGCATCTTTTGCACCGTAGTAAACAAATGGTTTGTATTCTCTTCCTGTAAGCTTGCTCATTTCCTTCATATAATCATTAACTATATCAGGAACAGCATCATAATATTTGTTTGAAGCTTCCTTTGCTTGGAAGAAAATATCCGGATTTTGAGCAGTTCCTCTTGTAACAGGATGCTCAGGATTTAATGCTCTTTTTCTGAATTCATCAACAGCGTCCATGTCTACTAATTTGGCTAAATCTTCATAGTCAATAGTTTCAATTTTTTGAATTTCATGGGATGTTCTGAATCCATCAAAGAAATTAACAAAAGGTACCCTTGATTTAATAGCTGTCAGGTGTGCCACTGCAGAAATATCCATTACTTCCTGTACGCTTCCCGATGCTAACAGTGCAAAACCTGTTTGTCTTGCAGCCATAACATCTGAATGATCTCCAAATATTGATAAAGCGTGACCTGCTACTGCTCTTGCTGTAACATGGAATACTCCAGGGAGCAATTCTCCTGCAATTTTATACATGTTTGGAATCATTAAAAGTAATCCTTGGGAAGCAGTATAAGTTGAAGTTAATGCTCCCGCTTGTAATGAACCGTGAACAGCACCTGCCGCACCGGCTTCTGATTCAAGCTCAGTTACTCTTACTGTCTGCCCAAAAATGTTTTTCTGTCCATGTGCAGCCCAATCGTCAATAAACTCAGGCATGGGTGAAGAAGGTGTTATGGGAAAAATTGCTGCTACTTCAGTAAATGCATATGAAATATACGCTGCAGCGGTATTTCCATCCATAGTTTTCATAACTTTTGACATTTGTATCCTCCTATATTTATTTATAATTTTAACCATAAATATTGATTATTAAGACCAATACTCATTAAATTATATCTTAAATGAGTATTTAATGCAACACCAAAAAAAAAAGTTGCATTATTGTTTTTGAACCATATTTCGAAAATTTTTGTTATAAGTTTCAAGAGGATTAAACCCCAAAAGTTTCTGTCTGTAATTCTTAGCAGCTATTTCAATAATAGCTGCAGTATTTCTTCCCGGTCTAACCGGTATTATAACCGTGGGCACCTTAATACCTAATATTTCCGTAAGCTCTTCATCCTTGCCGATTCTGTCATACTCCTTGTTTTCATCCCACTTCTCCAAATCAACCACCAATTCTACAAACTGCTCAATCCTAATGGAACCTACGCCAAACAAATGCTGAATATCAAGTATTCCTATACCCCTTATTTCCATTAAGTGCCTGGTCAATTCAGGGCAAGTTGCTTTAAGTCCTCCCTCAACCTTTTTTATTATTACCGCATCATCTGCCACAAGCCTGTGACCTCTGTTTATTAACTCCAAAGCAGTTTCACTTTTACCAATACTGCTTTTCCCCCTTAATAATACTCCAACTCCAAATACTTCTAAACAAACACCGTGTAATGTTGTTTCTTCGGCCAATTCTTCTTCAAGGAAGTTAATCATTATATTGACTAATTTATCTGTTCTTTCATTTGATTTAAAAACAGGTCTTTTATATTTTTTAGCATAATAAATAATAACATCATCAACTTCCATTTCATTTGCCACAATTAATGCCGGTATAGGAAAGCTGAAAAATTTATCTAATCTTTCTTTTTTTACTTCTTCATCTATTGTTTCGATATATAAAATTTCTGCTTTTCCCATTATTTGAACTCTCTCAAAGGGAAACCATTCAAAATACCCTGCCATTTGAAGACCCGGTCTTACTATATCAGGTGTATATATTCTTGATTGAACATCCTCCGGATAATAAACCGGCTTTATTCCCGTGTAACTAACTAAATCTTCAAGTTTTACATACTGCATGTCTTATACCATCCTCTATATAAAGTGAAAACTATTTTCCCATCTTAATAAAATATTTATAAACTGATTCTGCTGCTTTAGTATTCATGCCGGGTACAGATGAAAGCTCATATACGCTTTTCGTTTTAATATTTTCAACAGAACCGAATTTCTTGAGTAAATTTATTTTTCTTTTTTCACCAATATTTTCAATATTATCAAGCTCTGATTTAAACAATGTCTTGTCCCTTAGGTTCCTGTGATACTCAATTGCAAACCTATGAGCTTCTTCCTGAATCCTGTAAATCAATTTATAAACTATATCAGCCTTTCTAAGTTCAATTTCCTTGTTTTGAAATATTAATCCTTTTGTTGTATGTCTATCATCCTTAATCATACCACAAACAGGAATACTTAAACCAAAATTTATTATTACCTCTTCTGCAATATTTGTTTGTCCCTTTCCGCCGTCAATTAAAATTAAGTCGGGCATTTTGTTGAAACCTTGCTTGCCATCTCCTAACCCTCTGTTAATTCTTCTTTCCAATACTTCTTCCATACTTTTATAATCATTTGGTCCCTCTACGGTCTTTATTCTGAAACGCCTATAATTGCTTTTGTTAGGAATCCCCTTTTCAAAAACAACCATTGAGCCGACAGATTGAACCCCTTGTATATTTGAGATGTCATAAGCTTCAATTCTTTCGGGTACTTCATCTAAATTTAAAATATTTTTCAGCTCTTCGATTGCCTCCATGCTTTCATCAATGTTTTTCTTTATTCTCTGACTTCCCTTTTCTAATATTTCAAGGGCATTTTTCTTTGTCATTTTTATAAGCATGCTCTTCTCACCTTTTACCGGAACTTTCAGAGTCACCTTATTTCCTCTTTTTTCGGACAAAAGTTTCTCAAAAACATCCATGTCTTCTATTTCGGTTTCAATATATATTTCTTTAGGAACATAAACTGTACCGGTATAAAACTGTGTTAAAAATGAGCTGATTATTTGTTCCCTTGTTTCATTTTCTATATTCATAAGCAAATAGTGCTCGCTGCCAATAATTTTACCGTTTCGAATGAAGAAAATCTGTATGCAGGCTTCTTCAATACCTAAGGCACTTCCTATAACATCTTGGTCTATACCTGCTTGAGAAACAACTTTTTGTTTTTCTGAAATTACTTCAAGTGCCTTAATCTGGTCTCTATACTTTGCGGCTTCTTCATATTCCATATTTTCTGAAGCTTCAATCATTTTTCCGTTTAATGATTTAATAATGTCATCACCGCCTGTCAAAAAAGCTGTTGCTTTGCCCACCTCTTCACTATATTCTTTTATGTCAACGTTTCCAGTACAGGGTGCCGTGCACCTATTTATATGATAATACATGCATGGTCTTTGACATTTCTTTGTGCCGTCAAGTTTTAAAGAGCATTTTCTAAGCTTGTATAAGTTTCCTATAATATCTATTATTTCATTTACGGCATAGGCACTTGGATAGGGTCCAAAATATTTTGCTCCATCCTTTTTTACTTCTCTGACTTTGTAAATCCTTGGATATTTTTCCTGAACAGATATTTTAATATATGGATATTGTTTATCATCCCTTAAAAGAGTATTGTATTTAGGCCTGTATTTTTTTATATAATTTGCTTCTAATATCAGTGCTTCAACTTCATTGTCCGTAATTATATATTCAAATTCATAAATATTTTTTATCATTGCCTGGATTTTAGGTATATGATTTTTTGAACGAAAATATTGTCTGACTCTTTTTTTTAAATTTTTAGCCTTGCCCACATATATTATTTCTCCAAAGGCGTTTTTCATCTGATAAACACCGGGGTTATCGGGCAGATTCTTCAATTCTTCCTGTATATTAAACATTTTAACTCCTGACATTTTATACATATATTATACCACGTTTTCCCCATTATTAACATAAATATTAAATTAATTTTGTATTAAAGATGCCTTAACGACCAGAGGGAGCAAATATTTTGGTGAATGAGACTGCGTAAGCTCAGGTTGACAGCCCAATTGGGTGTCAACAGTAATTGGAATATAAAAGCTGCTGCATTGCTATTATGCCAATGCAGCAGCCCTATATATCAATAACGTATTAAGTGAATTATAAATATTTTGCAGCATCCTTGTCAATTATCAATGTTACGTCATCATGAAGCTGCAATATGGAAGCCGGTACCTTAGGAGTGATTTTACCTTTTACTGTTTTTAATATTGCTTCAGCCTTTGATTCTCCTGAAGCAAGGAGTATTATTCTTTTTGCGGACATAATTGTTTTAATACCCATGGTTATTGCAGTCTTAGGCACACTTTCCATATTGTCAAAAAATCTTTTATTAGCTTCTATAGTTTCTTCAGTAAGTTTTACAATATGAGTGAATGGCTCAAGAAATTCCCCCGGTTCATTAAAACCAATATGACCATTTTGCCCGATACCAAGATACATTACATCCATCTGACCTGTTGTTTTTAATAAACCTTCATAATTTATACATTCCTGCTCCATATCTATTGCAGCACCGTTTGGAATATAAATATTTTCTTCTTTTATGTCTATATGAGAAAACAAATTTTCATTCATAAAATATCTGTAACTGTTTATGTTTGATTTATCCAATCCTACATATTCATCTAAATTAAATGTTCGCACACTTTGAAATGAAATGTTATCTTTATACTGATTAATTACTTCTTTATACATCCCAACCGGTGTTGACCCGGTAGGAAGTCCTAATATGGCATCATTTTTGTCTTTAATCGTATTAATTAAATAATCTGCTGCCAATTTGCTTATTTCTTCATAATTATTTTTGATTATAACTTCCATTTTTAATCCATTCCTTTCAATCCTTATTGATATTTGATTTGTGCACCTGAATTTATTTTTTGATAGTATCATAAAAAATGCAAATAAACAATAAAAGTTTAGCAACAAACAATCCTCAATTCCATGAAGCAGCATTAAGGATTGTTTAAAGTTATATTTAATTATCTTATAGGGCAAATCCCCGTATCACAGCTGTCGTTTCCTACATCCAATGCTTCTTCTTGAACTTCGTACTTGCTTAAAAGAGATGGAATAAATGGTTTCATTTCTTTTACTCTTTTATTGTATTCTTCTTCAGTTATTGATTCATATGGCATAAGCTGATAAAAACTGTCATTCAATGAAAGGAAAGAAAGTGCCACAATATCATCCCAATTATCCCATACCCACTGCTCAACTTCATCCCATTCATGCTCTCTTACATGGATCGTAATGGAGCAATTATGCTGAACATAATTTTCCATAAATAATTTATAATTTTCCAACTGCTCAATTGCCGTTATATCATATTTAGTCCTTCCCACAGGAGCCTTCTGTGGAAACTCTATAACCTTTGTGGTACATGTTTTCATATCCTGTCCTACTTCCGGATATATCGGATAATCCAATTCTTCGCATACCTTAACCAAAGGATCGTGGCTGTTTATTCTTACTCTTCTTAAAAAATATGGTGCATGTGAATAATGAACACCGCTGGATACTCCCGGAAGCTGTGACAATGTACCTTCAGGTTTTATGGTAGTAACTAAAATAGGTGCTTTTTCACCAATTTCTCCGGCATATCTTTCTGCTTCATTGTGGGCGGCATCTCTAAGTTTTCTTAATAATGATGCCTGCTGCTCACTGTCAAGACCTACAGCATTAACCATGTCCTGCCATCCTGTAAGCGAGCATCCTGTCAGCTTATCTCTTTGCTGCACTCTATCCCACTGAGATAATTCAAGCTCCACACAGGTCATTCTGTAAGCAGCTCTTGATGACAGCCGCTGCGCCTGGATAAGCCCTCTTTCATCTAAGTTCCCGTTTTCATCAACAAATGCATAGACATTTATTGTTGTTAAATTACAAAGCCCCTTGTTATCAAGGAGTATTTCACCACAAGGATTAACTCCGTTCATATTTGGTCTTCTTTTAATTCCTGCCTCTTCATTAACCCATCCCGGCTCTCCCGAATACCGCATTTGCTCAATTTGCCATTTTAACTGCTCGCGGGTAGGTTTTTTCCTGTAATAAATTGAATTATTGCTCATTGAGCGGTGTATTATATCCTTATCAACAATCCACTGACCATCTATTTGTTTATACAGCTTGTTCTTAGCTTCAATGCAATCTGTATCGTCATAATCAATAAGCATTATTTCTGCAGTTCTTCTTACGCCGCCAACTACTACATTCTCACCGATTATATTTGCAATATCAAGACAATCTATAGGTTTTAGCTTAAATCTGTCCTTGCCTTCAATAGCTCCGCGCTTTTTAATAACCGAATCGATTTTTGTGAACATGTTTTTCATACTTGCATGACCGCTGGCAGTTCCTCCAAAAGTTTTTAACACTTCTCCCTTCGGTCTGACATTGTTGTAGTTAATTATGATGGTATTTATATTTCTATATTCACTTGAATTTATAAAGCTGAAGAAATAATCAAGAGACTGAACCCATCCTTCCTTGCTGTCGCCAACAGTTATTTTTACAGAATTATTATGACTAAATTCAACACCTGTGTTATCTTCTCTCTTGGATTTTTCCACAGGAGTGTAATCTTCGTGGATTATTTTATAATTCCCTCGTACTTTAGGAAGCTTCTCTATATCGCTTTTTAGAATTCTTACACCTACCCCTGAGCCTATCATTAAAAGATAAAATAAATCTCTGAATGAATGGAAATCATTTATTACCTCAAATGCACAGTTGAAATTTGCCATAGGATAGTTATATGAAACCGGAGTCCCCCCAACCCAGAATGTTCTGCCTGACAAAAACTGCTTTAAATTGAATATGTTATCATATAGCTGCTCTGCTTCTTCTCTTTTTGTAGGTACTAAACTGCAGTTGTATTCAACTGCTCTTCTTACTGTTTCCCACCAATATTCTCTTCTTCTTTCTTCCGGAAGCCATCTTGAATAAGTTCTGTAATAAACAAAGTTTCCAAGCTGATTCATAGGTGAGCCTATATGTTTATACTTGCTGATAAATTCTTCGCTGAGAAGTCTGAAATCTTTTCTCTTACGAGAATCCCTTGACTTATCCCTCTCATATCTGTATAGAATATATTTCTTGGCAACATCCTTTCTGACGCTGTCCATCAGATAATTTTCAACCTGATCCTGTACCATTTCTACAGGTATGGGAAAGTTTTTTTCAGAAAAATCCTCTTCAATTTTTAGGCTTATTTCCTTAGCCAATTCCTCATCAACGCCATCCTTTGTTTCTTTCATTGCCTTCATAATGGCATTGCTGATTTTATCGGCATTAAAATCAACAAATTTTCCGGTCCTTTTTAATATTCTAATCATATCCCTTTTCTCCTGTTATTTTATGTGGTACTACATATTGTAGCAGTAACCCTAAAATATGTCAATCAAATACTATATATAGATATATTTTGTAATAAACACTTAATAACATTGAAATATCATTGTTTTAAAAATTTTATCGAAATTTGTAAGTAAATTAAAAAAAATCCCTTTGTTGAAATTTCAAGGAATTTTTTATCTTATTAAAAAATCTTAACATTTCTTGTAAAATATTAAGATTAATTTATTATACAGTCCATTGAATTCCGCTGACCTTGAAACTCCGAAGCCATTCAATTCAATAATCTTGAGCCATCAATCTTTCCAATTAATAATATCCATTGTATCCTTAAAGCAATCACTTTTTAAAAAGTCATCTTTATATGATTCCGAACACATCATTGGATGCCTGCTAATATAATGTTTGCCGTATTTAACAAATTGCTTTTTATCTTCCGCCATCCTTCCCCATAAAAACCAGTTGATATTTCTATTTTCTTCAGAAATAAACTTTAATAACTCTTCACTTAATTTCTTCCATATGGATATATGGCTTCCGGTAATGCCTGCTTCTACCGATAAATATGTGTTTAGTAAAAGCACTCCTTGTTTTTCCCATGATTTAAAAATTTTGTCCGGCGGCAAGATTGAAAATCTTCCTTCTTTTATTTCTGTTTGTATTTCTGAAAATTTCTTAATATCACTATACTCACTTATTCCATTATAATTTTTGTAAATTAATCTTATAATATTTTTTAATGAAACTTGCTTGAACTTTTGATTCCAAGACTGCAGGTCTCCTACTTCAAAAGCACGACCTGTTGCTCTTCCTTTTTCCGGATAAGGGTCCTGCCCTAATATTACAACCTTTATATCGTTTAAATTGTTTTTCATAAAACGAAGTACATTGTCATGAGCGGGGTTTATATTACTTCCTATTTTTGTTTCTATATTATTTAGCTCATTGATTATTTCATCAGTCAAAAATTTTTTCCAAGATGAATGTGCATCAATCGGTATCAAACTCATATTCTCACCTTATAAGATTCCATATTATTTTGAGACATCTTATCTTGCCACATAATTTCCATTATGTTAAGTTCCTCTGTATAGTCTGTTTTAGACTCATCTTTATCATATTCCAATATTTCAAGTATTTCAATCTTAATATTTTCGGCTCCTGACTCCTTCCAGTCCTTTTGCAGCTCCATATTCGGATGTCCTCCGCTTTTCAATTGAAACCTTACTCTGTTCATCATTCCTTTTAAGTTATGAGTGGTTACTAAAAGATATTTATTTTTACTCTTGTTTTTCACAACAAATATACCCATTTCAGTTTTCATTTGTTTATATTGTTCTTTTAATTCTTTTTTTCTGTCCATATTATTTAGCGCCATATCCCATTTCATTTAATAGTCTTGCTAATATTACTAATCTTTCTCCTATTATTTCGCCATCATCACTAAGAGCCTGATTGAACAATTTAATATCTTCATCTATCTTTTCGTTATCGGTACATACTTCCACAGTCATTGCATCCCCTTGCATACCGACTCTGTCAATTACAGTGTTCTCTGTATCATACAGCTTTTCATATCTATATGCTTCTTTAAAATGAAGCAGTGCTCTTAATACTAATATTGCTAAATCAAGCACCCTATGAAGAGGAAGCTCTTCTGACTGCCTTGACCATTTTTCTCCAGTATATCTCCACACCTTTGCAGATATATCTACCTTTCCTCTGTCATTCCATTGGGCAAGTCCCAATGACAAACCCTTTGCATCGGAATTATACGCATTTCTTCCGTCTACATTTTCATAATTTTCCGAAACGATTACAGGTTTATGTTTTAAAGCTGTTGGTATTTTCATTTTCAGTCTCCTTTCGCCTATGTAAATATACTAATTTACTTAACTACTAAATTAGTATACTACTAAATGTGTTAGCTGTCAATCAATATATGTAAACCTCTGGGGACAGACCATTACTGTTCACATCAATCTGTCATCCTGAGTGTAAGCGAAGGATCTCAGGTTTTAAGATGAGATTTTTCACCTACGGTTCAGAATGACAAAGATATATTCATAACAATGACACGGATGGCGCCCAATTAAATAATGTAAGTTTCATGAACTATTTTGGTTATTGTATCGTCAAATAGTAAGTGATATAATTAATTTATAATTTTTGGGAGGGAAAAATGAAAAAATTATTATACTTAATCTTATTCATGTGCATTTTATTGTTGTCTTGTAAGAAGACTGAAGTATTGCCAGGATTAGATACTTCTCCGGTCGAATACAGCGTTGATGATAAATACGAGTTTACAGCCCTTAATTCTGACAAACAAGGAATTGATAATACCACTGTTTTCCAACTGACTTCAAAGGAAGAAATTAATAATAATTTCATTAAAAACAATTTGCAAATAGTTCCTGTCGAAGAATACAAAATAGAAAAATTGTCATCAACAGTACATAATATTATTCCGCTTACAAGTTTGCAAAACGACAAAATCTACCAGGTCAAGATGAACGATGAAGAATATAACTATTCATGGGCTTTTCAAACAAAGAAAAAGTTTGAAATAGAAGGTACGCTGCCTGCAGATAAAAGCAGCTATGTACCGTCAAATTCAGGAATTGAAATGTATTTTTCCTTAAGCGGCTTAGGAGAATTGGATGAATTTTTTGAAATTAAACCTCATGTTGAAGGAAAATTCCTGTATAAAAACAATACAGCTATTTTTGTGCCTGATAAATTGGAGGAAAACATCAATTATACCGTTACTATAAAAAAAGGATACGGTCTAAAAGACAGCCCGCAGAAGTTGGAAGAAGACTATTCATTCAGTTTTAACACGAAAATCGAAAAATATGCCGAAGTTTATTTTGACAGGCCTATGACAAATATATACGAAAACAATGTTAAAATAATTGAAGCATATATAACTAATGAAAATTTAGAATTTGACATAAATATTTTCAAATATTCAAATGCTGACTATTTTGCTGAAAATATTAATAATTTTGCAGAAACAGGCAAATTTTTAGAAGCTGACGGAAATATTGAAGATATTGAAGGAATTACTAAAATTGATACTATAAAGCAAAAGCCAAACATCGTGTATAAATACAACGATCCAAAAGGGTTGTTCGAACTTCCCGACCTTGAAAAGGGATATTATTTATTAGAATTTTCAACAGAAAATGGTGAAAAAAATTATCACTTCCTGCAAATTAACGATATGCTTATTTACTATGCTTTATTTGAAAATCAAATTGTTGTTATCGCATCAGATGCATCAGACAGCAAGGGTATTGTGGATGCAGGTGTTGTATTAAATGGAGAGCACTTGGGTTTTACTGATAATGACGGCATGCTCATTATTGAAAGAGATACGTCTATCTATGAAAACAAAGCGATTTCTTTAAGAGTTGAAGCGAAAGGTTTCAGTGATTTTGTATATGCAGATAGCTTTTACTTTTTTAATTATTACTACAGAAGTCAATATGAAGCTTATAAATATTTAAGGTATATTGATACGGACAGACCTGTCTACCTTCCTATGGATAAAATTAACGTATGGGGTTTTGCAAGACATAGGGATGATAAGTCTGTTAATAAGGTGAGAGTTGAATTGGTTGAAGCCAATACAGGTATAGTGTTTGATGAAAAAACAGTTGACTTAACAAATATCGGAACCTATCAAACAGAATTTAAAATAAAAAATATAACTTCTGAACTTCTTCAAATAAATGTATACGACAATGATTTGAAAATATCTACAAAATATATATCCATCGGAGAATATACAAAACCTCTTTATACGGTAAGCGGTGAATTTGACAAGAAATTTGTTTACAACGGTGAAAGTATAAATTATAAGGTAAATGCCAATTTCTTTGACGGATATCCCCTGCCCGGATTGGAGCTTAAATTTGGCGGATTTCCAACCAACTATAGTGGAAGTATTGATTATGGGCAAATGGATTCAACCGTTAAGCTGAATGGTAAAGGAGAAGCTGTAATAAATGTAAATACAAATGTAAATAGTGACAGCTGGAAACCTGTTTCTATAAGAACAACCCTATGGAACGCCAAGGCAGAGGATAAGTCTGTTGGGGTTATGGATACATTTGAAATTTTCCCTCACAATAAAATGGTTGAAATTGAGCAAAATGATATGGTGCATCCAGAAAATATACAGATATTGCTGCATAAATTAGACATTACCAATTATGATAGCCAATACTTTGGCGGGTATGAAAAATTAAGGGGTAATCCGTTAAGCGGAACAGTATTAGTTAGTGTGACAGAAAGCTACTATGAAAAAGTCAAAAAGGGTGAGTATTACGACTATATAAATAAGACAAATGTAATTGAATACACGTATAATCTCATTGAAAATGTCGTTTTCAATGAAATTACAGAAATAACCGATGGCTACGGCAATGTTCAAATTCCGAATTTTAACCCTCAAAGAACTTATAAGGTTGCAGCAGAATATATGAGTGAAAACGGCCCTATAAGAGAGTGGTCACATATAGGAACCTATTCCCGTTATTATGAAAAACCTTATTACTCCTTGGAAAAAGATGATGATAAAGAGAATTACAGATTAAATGACAATGTCAGTTTAAAGCTTACATATAACGAAGACAATGTTGAAAATACAGATAATGGCAAGCTTCTACTAATAATAATGAAAGATGGGCTTATTGACTATAAAATAACGGACAATACAAGTCTCAGCTTTGAATTTAAAGAAGAATATATACCAAATGTAATGATTAACAGTATATATTTTAAAAACGGATATATGTATCCCGTGGATTTTTTAGGCTCTTTATTTTATGATACAACGGAAAAACAAATACATTTTGATGTTACAACTGATAAGGAAGAATACAAACCCGGTGAAGAGGTAGTATTAAATATTAAAACAAAGGATGAAAATAATAAACCAATTACTGCAGACGTAAATATATCCGTTGTAGATGAGGCGTATTTTGCATTGTTTGAAAAAAGAGTGGATACTTTGAATTCTTTATATAGCCGAGTCAGGAAAACAGGACTGAATGCTTCTTATCTGTCAAATATTGATTTAAGTATGGATAAAGGTAATGGTGCCGAAATGGGCGGTGGAGGAGAAGATTACGCTAATTTTAGAGATGAATTCAAAGATACAAATATATTTGAAACCATAACAACAGACAAGAACGGCAATGGAGAATTAAAGTTTAAATTAGCGGATAATTTAACATCCTGGAGAATAACTTATCAGGGAATTTCAGATAAATTCTTTGCAGGAAGTGGAACAAAGAATATTACCGTAAGTTTGCCATTTTTCGTAGACTTAATAATGAGCAAAGAATATTTAGAGGATGATAAAATATCTGCTGCATTAAGGGTATTCGGAACTGAAGCAAAAGAATCAGAAGAAGTAAATTATGAAATCAAAATTAAAAACAAAGAAACAGGTAAAGAGCAAAATTATGAACAAACAGGTATTATAGGCGACTATACAAATATTGATTTTGGCAAATTAAATGAAGGATCCTATGAAATATCTGTTTATGCTGCATATAAGGATTTTGAAGATGGTATAAAGGAAGAATTCAACGTAGTTGATTCATTTATATATTTTAACAATACAACTTATTACAAACTGTCAGAAGACACAGTACTTAGTAAAGTATATTCTAATCCGGTAATAACATTGTATAATGAAAGCCGCTCTGACTTTTACAACAGTTTAGAGAATATTTTAGCTAACTATGGTAAGAGAATTGACCAAACAGTATGCTCAATGTTGGCAGCCAAATATATAAATGATTATTTTGAAACTGATTTGTATTTTAATGAAGATGAATTAATTAATGAAATTAACAAATATGAAATTGAAACATACGGTGGTTACAGCCTTTTCACATATTCAAGTGCTGATGTGGAAACAACCGCAAAACTTATGAACATAATAGATAATGAATATTTAAGGCTTAAATCCAAGACATATTTTAAGAATATATTGCAAGATACCGATTACAGCTCAAAAATTCCGGCAGCTCTTTGGGGTTTAAGCAGCTATAAAGAGCCTGTATTATTAACAATTTATGATTTATTGGAAAACAATGAATTAGAAGTAAGGGATAAAATTTATCTGTCCTTAGCTTTAGCCGAATTAGGGGACATTAATACAGCTAAGAAATATTACAAAGAATTTTCAGAAAGCTTTAAAGAATCAGGAGATTATTTGTATTTTGAAAGCGGTGCAGATGAAAATTATAAGTATTCTGAGAACTACGAATTAACAGCACTGTTATCAGTATTAGGATGCAAGCTTCAAGATTATGAAACTAGCGACAAATTATTTAAATATATTTATAACAATCCTTCAAAGTTCACTCTATCAAATTTTGAGCAGCTCATATATATTATGAACAGAGATATAATGAAATTAGACGAAATTAAAAACTTGTTTGGCGAAGTGACTGTAAATTCGGAAGGCAAAGATAAAACTTATAAATTAAAGTTGTTTGACAGAGAAAGCTTTTCCGTTCCAAAAGAAAAAATTCAAGATATTAAGTTTAAAAATATTAAAGGCAGTATCGCATGCATGGTTGATGCGTTGGGGAACAAAGATGATTTAGAAAAGAATAAAACTGATGACTTCTCTATCAATATAGACTATAATCTTAAAGATTCTTCACAAAGTCAAATGTCATACAATCATTCAGACTTAGTTAAGGTGACCATAATGCCTTCATTTAGCAACAATGTAATAGCAGGAAATTATGAAATAACATATGTGGTTCCTGCAGGTTTCAGGTTTATTGAGCTTGACAGGCAAAATCCGTTTTGGGTTGAAGAAAACGGTCAAAAGCTAAGATTTTTCTTCCATTATGACAGACAAAACTTCGCTGCCATTCCTATTACATTCTATATTCAAGCTGCACAAAAGGGTGAGTATACAGTGGATTATGTGGTTATAAAAGAAAACTTGGAAACCAAATTAAATTATTTAGACAAGGAAGTTTTAACAGTAAAGTAAAAATTGTCATTGCTATGAATATCTTTGTCATTCTGAATCGCAGGTGAGAAATCTCATCTTTTAAAACCTGAGATCCTTCGCTTTCGCTCAGGATGACAAATATTGGTAGGTGTTAATGGTGAGGAATCTCAGGATGACAAAACATTGGTAGGTGTTAATGGTGAGGAATCTCAGTATGACAAACATTGGCAGGTGTTAGTATTGAATAAAATATCAAAAATAGTAGTTGTAGCTTTGTTGTTTATGGCTATTACCGGAAGTATATTTGCTTATAATAACACAGCAAACAAAAACGATCCGGAAAAATACCTTTTTAATAACAAAAATATTGAATGTCTATATTACAATACAACTGATTTTATTAATATCCCCTATTATGATATAACTCAAAATGA
>JAQVRY010000059.1 GCA_028700795.1 Tissierellia bacterium
ACTTCATTTCCATCTTTAGTTACAGCGACAATATTCTCAATACGTATTCCGAAATTTCCTGCCAGATAAATACCAGGCTCAATACTGAATACCATACCTTCTTCTAAGTCCCTCTTGTTGCTTGCCTTAATGTCCGGAGCCTCATGTACTGAATATCCTATTCCATGACCCAATCGTGTAAAAAAGTACTTCCCGTAACCGGCTTTTTCAATTATATCTCTTGAAGCCTTATCCACATCCGGAATATACGCCCCTTTTACTGCTGCCTTCTCCCCTGCTTCCTGACTTGCCTTAACTATTTCATAAACCTTGCGTTCTTCCTCTGTTATGCCTCCCACAAATATGGTTCTTGACATATCAGCACACATATTGTTGTATTTACAGCCCCAGTCAAGTACAATAATATCTTTTTCCTGAATTACTCTCTGATCATCGTTGTAATGAGGATAAGATGAATTCGGTCCTGAGCATACCATTGTAAAACCTTCATCCGCACCTTTTTCCTTGAATATTTCATTCATTTTCCTCGCTATGTCAGCTTCCTTAATTCCCGGTTTTATAAACTTCAACAATTCATCATAAGATTCATCTGTAATTCGGGCAGCCATTCTTAAATTGTCAAGTTCTTCTTCATTCTTTATTATCCTCATATCTTCCAAAACAGGCTTGCCGTTTATAAATTTAACATCCATTGCTTCCATTATTTGAAGAATTAAAAATGCCCTTTCCGTAGAGTTTACAGCAACAGTCTTTCCAATTAATCCTTGCTCTTCAAATGCCTTTTTAACTGTGTCCGTAAATACATCTCCGTCAAACCATCCATAAACCTTTATTGTTGGTCCTAAAACACTTTGAATTTCATCTTGAGTCAGTAAATTGCAAATATAAAAATAATTACCGTCACTTTTAATAACCAATGCTTGAAATCTTTCGCAAAGATGAGTGTTATGCCCCATTATGAATTCCATTTCTTCCGAAGGAGCAATTAAAATTGCATCAATTTCTTCTTTTTGTAATATTTTAACCAACTTGTTTAAATATTCTTCTCTCATTTTCCACCTCATATTAGTTTTTTTATTTTCTTTCTGACATTCTGAATTAGCCAGCATCACATTAATTGAATACGTTATGCTTTGTCATCCTGAGTGTAACGAAGGATCTCATCTTTTATGAGATTCTTCACTGCGTTCAGAATGACACTTACGGGTTATTCATAGCGATGACTAGTGATTATTTTAATTATACTTCATTTAACATAAAAAGCAACTACACCACTGATGGTTCTAAAAGTAACCTTCCGGCTTTAAAGCGATTCAAATCAAGCATGCTTACATCGATGGTAGGCTCTTCCTTCAATATCATTTCAGAAATTGCAATACCGGTAATAGGTCCAAACATAAAACCATGACCGCTGAATCCAAGCGCAATATAAAATCCTTTTGCATTTTCTGCCTCATCGTAAATAGGCTGTTTGTCAGGTGTCATATTGTAAAGACCTGCCCATTGTCTTATTACTCTCAATTTAGATATGGGAGGCAAAACCATATCTATTGTTTTTGCCATTTCTTCAATAAATTGCCAGCTGGAGGTAACTCTTAAATCCTTGGGCTCATTATCATCGCCTCTACCCATAATAAATGTGCCTTCCGGTGATTGCTGAATGTAAAAATTCAACCCGAATGCCATAACCATGGGGTCCTGCATCGGTTCAACGGGCTCGGTTACAAGAATCTGATGTCTTTCTGAATAAATGGGCACATCAAGACCAACCATATCACAAATACTTTTGCCGTAACCATTGGTAGCATTTACTACAATATTTGTTGAAATTGCTCCCTTATTTGTTTCTACTCCGGTAACCTTTCCCTTTTCCACTTTGATTCCTGTTGCTTCTGTAAAAGTGCAGAATTCTACTCCTAATCTTTTAGCAGCTCTGTAAAATGCATCCGTTGTATGAAAGGGGTTTAAGAAGCCATCCTTAGCGCAATAGGCTGCTCCTTTTAATATATCGGTATTTAAGTAAGGTACTATTTCCTTTGCTTCTTCCAATGAGAGCATTGTTGAAGGGATACCGCATGAATGCTGTACTTCAATATTTTTCTTAAATTGCTCCACCTCATGGTCAGTATCTGCAACTAAAAGATAACCTTTTTGTTTAAATTCGACATCTCTTTCATACTGCAGTATTTCATTGGCATTTTCGTAAAATTCGATACTTTTTTTTGCAATAATGCAGTTCATTTCAGTTCCCCACTGCATTCTTACACCTGCGCCGCATCTGCCTGTGGAGCCGCTGCAAATGTAGTTTTTCTCCAACACAACTATATCCTTTAGTCCCTTTTTTGCTAAGTTATATGCAATGGAGCAACCGGATATTCCTCCTCCGATTATTACAACTTCTGCTTTATTCTTCATTTTTTCTACCCTCTTTTGCAATAAGTCCCAATTTAACTCCGACAACAGGAGGTCTGTTGATTTGAAATTTAACATCCTTAATATTTTGACCTGTTGCATTTGCAATTTCCCTCATTATCAGCTGACCGCAGGTCTTGCCCTGGCAAGGTCCCATACCTGCACGAGTAATTCTTTTTATTTCATCAAATGTAACATAACCATCATTAATAAGCTCTCTGATTTCTTTTAATGTAACATCTGAGCATCTGCAGATTATAGTATTTTCATCCATTTTAAACCTCCACCTTGATATTTCTTATCTCATACAAAAACCTTCTGTCTACTTCAATTGTGATTACCGGTGTTCTATCAAAAGATTTTGGAGCTAAAACTTTTAAAACTTTTACATCAGTAATATAACTTCCTTCCCTGTTAAGTCCTTTTACAAATTGTCCTTCTTTTGGAAGAGGTAAAAACTCATAGGGTATCTTAACTTCAACCGTATCCTTTGATTTAGAGCCATCCACTATCATAATTGCCAGTCCCGGGCATTTGCTTAAACATATTGCGCAGCCTGTGCAGTTTTCAAATTTAGCTTTAGGGATACTATTTATATCTTCCCCTACATTTATTGCATCAAATTTACATGCAGTCTCACATGGGTTGCAGGGTATTTCTTTGTAGCACTCAATTACTGCAACTGCCCCTTTATTAATTCTTTCTATTGGAGGAAACTTTTTCATTATCATTTCTGCGCTTGGAATTCCCGTTTTTTCAAACATATTTACCTCCCTATCTGCTCAATACCTGCTAATATATGCTTACCTGCAGGTCCTGAGCGCAAATTATTCAATTGTTTTATATAATCATTTTTTCTGTCTATAAAATCATCTGGCTTATATCCTATTTTTGCTGCAGCACATAATCCTGCCAAGAATCCTTCAACCATTGCAGCACTTGCTTCTTCCACTCCGGTAGCATCTCCTGCAACAAATACATTTTCTACAGTAGTTTCATAATTTTCATTTCTTACCGGAACAATACCGCTCAACTGAGGTATATACTTCATTTCACAACCCCTTAAGGCAAGAAGTTCATTTAGCGGTGTAAGGCCTACAGAAATACACATTACATCAACATCAAAAATCATTTCCGTGCCCTTTATGCGGTTGAACTTTTCATCCACTTCGCTTATAACAACCTTTTCTAAAAACTCATTGCCAATTGCTTCTTTTACAGTATGGGAAGTCAGTATGGGCACTCCCATCCTTCTTATTTTAGAAGCATGTACCAAGTAGCCTCCTATTTTTGGTGCTGCATCAAGTATTGCTTTTACTTCAACTCCTGCCTGCATAAGCTGATAGCTTACAATCAGCCCAATATTGCCTGCTCCCACCATCAATACTTTATTTCCGGGTTTAACACCATAGACATTCATTAAAGTTTGAACAGCACCTGCTCCGTAAATCCCCGGTAAATCATTGTTAGGAAAACTTAAAAATTTTTCATAAGCTCCTGTTGCAACAATCACTGCCTTAGGCTCTATTTTATAATAATTATCTTCCTTTTCCAAAACAGTTATAATTCCGTCTTCATACATTCCCACTGCCGTAGCTTCAGTTTTAATTTCAACATTTTCCTTATATTTAAAAAGTTCATCAATCAATATTTCAGGTATGTCTATTCCCCTTTTGGAGGCATATTGTTTTTCGGAGCCAAAAAACATATGAGTTTGCTTTATAAGCTGACCGCCCAAATTTTTATTTTTGTCAATAATTAATACATTGGAACCGCTTTTTGCCGCACTTAAGGCAGCGCAAAGACCTGCAGGCCCTCCGCCTATAATCACAATTTCTGCTTGTTTCATACTATCACTCCCCTGCCTTCCTGAATTTCGACTATCATTCCTTCCTCCAAATCAGTAACACAGGTTTTTACATTTGCCACACCATTTACAGTCATTAAACATGATGAGCAATTTCCTATTGCGCAGTAAAAGCCTCTTGGTCTGTGCAAAAATAAACTTTTTCCAAGAACCTTCACACCTGCGGCATGCAAAGCAGCAGCAATTGTTTCTCCTTCATAGCCTTCCATCTCCTGCCCGTCAAAAACAAACTTTATCATTTTTCCTTTATTAAATTTAAGAATGGGATGTTCTTCAATTCTCATAGATACCTCCTGTAAGTATGTATATTAGTGTATGGGAACACAAATGCCCTAACCCCATATGTCCGAGACTGCGACACAAGGAATGTCCCCAATTTATAGTAAGCAATAGTCATGCCAAGTTTTAAAAAACAAGTGATTTATTTAATTTTGAAACTTCAATGGTTTTATTATAATGAAATTTCCTATACGTCAATTTGTTGACATTGTGTTTAAATTCTGACGATTTCGAAAGATAATATTGACTTTTTTTAATAACATCATATAATAAGTTTATGAAAATTATTTATGCGGTCAAAGCGATACTTGTGAAAACAGTATTTGCGGAGTAAGTCATCTAAGTCCTAATGGATATGATGTTCTTATGTGAGATTTATACTATCAGGGTGGATAGCCATTAATTTGGTTGTCTTTTTTTGATATTAATATCCATAAAAACTTTTTAAATATATGGAGGGGAAAAATGAAAATTATAATTGTCGGCGGAGGAAAAGTTGGCTATACATTGGCTCAGCAATTATCAACCGAAGATCATAATATTACAATAGTTGACAATGATGACGACGTTTTAGCACATGCAGATGAAACAATTGATGCTATGTGTATTAAAGGTAATGGTGCAAGTGTGGAAATCTTAAAAACAGCGAGTATAAATGAAGCTGAT
Source organism: Tissierellia bacterium (assembly GCA_028700795.1). Taxonomy (GTDB): domain Bacteria; phylum Bacillota; class Clostridia; order Tissierellales; family Sedimentibacteraceae; genus Sedimentibacter. Next base: position 5,225 of record JAQVRY010000059.1, read on the forward strand.
ATTTTAATAGCAGTCACCGATAGTGATGAATTAAATATGATTTGCTGTGTTATTGGAAAGAAACTAGGAGCAAAACATACAGTTGCCAGAGTTAGAAACACCGATTATTCTAATGAATATAAAATGTTAAGAGAAGAATTAGAATTAGACATGGTAATTAATCCGGAAATGGAAGCATCAGCGGAAATAGCACAAATGATTCAGTTCCCTTCTGCAACAGATGTTGAAACATTTGCCAATAATCTCATAGAAATGGTTGAATTCAGAGTGTTAAGCACCGATCCCATAGTCAATATAAAACTCATGGACTTAAATAAGAATCTACCTTCAAATGTATTGTTTTGTACAGTAATGAGAAATGAAGAGGTATTTATACCAAAAGGAAGTTTTACATTTCATCCTGATGATATAATAGGGGTAATCGGTGAAAGAAACAGTATCTCAAGATTTTTTAAATTTTTGGGCAGAAACTCACATAAAGCAAAAAAAGTAATAATAATTGGCGGAAGCAGAACATCAATATATTTAACATGGATTCTTCAAGAAATGGATTTAAGCGTTAAAATAATTGAGATTAACAAAGAAAGATGCTTATTGTTAAATGACATACTTACGGAAACACTTATTATTCACGGAGACGGTACAGACCAGGAAGTTTTGGACAATGAAAATATTGAATCAACAGATTGTATTGTAGCATTAACTGACAGGGATGAAGAAAACTTAATAAGTTCTCTATATGCTCACCAATGTGGTGTTCCTAAGGTAATCTTGAAAATAAACAGACAAAGTTATTTTCCCATAGTAAAAAAACTAGGACTGGATAGTATAATAAGCCCTAAATTTATTACTGCCAACAACATATTAAGGTTTGTACGTGCACTGAATAATTCACAGGGTATTGCTGTTGAAAAATTGTACAAAATACTTGACAATAAGGCCGAAGTTGCAGAATTTACAGCAAAACATTCTCCTATGTTAACAGATATTAAACTGCAGGATTTAAACTTAAAAAAGGATGCTTTAATAGCTGCAATTGTACGAAACAAGAACATTATCATACCTAATGGAAATGATGTTATTAAGGAGCATGACAAAGTTATTGTAGTTACAAAAACAGGATTTATAACTGACCTTAATGAAATATTGGCGTGACATACTCCCACCACTCTAAAAGTTCATAATCCTTGGAGGCAAATAATGAATATAAAAATAGTGCTTAAAGTACTCGGAATAGTTTTATTTTGGGAATCGGTATTAATGATTCCATCCTTAATAATATCAATATTTGACAGTTCATATGAAATACAAGCATTTGTAGTCACAATAATTGCAACTGCAGCCCTTGGGTTATTATTAACAAGAATTAAAACAAACGGAAATGAAATGCGAATAAAAGAAGGTTATGCAGCTGTATCTCTTAGCTGGATAGCAATGTCCATTATGGGCTCCTTGCCATTTTTTATAAGTGGTTGTATACCTTCATATATTGATGCCTTATTTGAAACAGTTTCCGGATTTACAACTACCGGTGCGAGTATTGTTTTAAACATTGAAAGTATGCCTCGCGGCTTATTGTTTTGGAGAAGCTTTACCCATTGGATTGGTGGAATGGGAGTACTAGTTTTCACTATGGCACTTATACCATCATTGGGTGGTCGACCTGTATTTTTAATGCGTGCTGAAAGCCCCGGACCTTCCCCGGGTAAATTAGTGCCTAAAATAGGAGATTCGTCTAAAATATTATATATAATTTATACTGCTATGACAGCTATTACAATTATAGCGCTAATTATCGCAGGAATGCCAATATTCGATTCCTTTATTCATGCCTTTGGAACAGCAGGAACAGGTGGTTTTTCAATGAAAGCATTAAGTATAGGAGCATATAATAGCCCGGCAATAGAATGGATTATTACTGTTGCCATGTTTTTATTCGGAGTTAATTTTTCTCTTTATTTTGCATTTTTTAAAAACTCTTGGAAAAGTGTTTTTAAAAACGAGGAATTCCGATTGTATTGTACTTATGTTGTAATAGGTGTAATTATAATAATAATAAATGTTTTACCAAATTTCAATTATGATTTCTCCGAAGCCTTAAGACATACAGCTTTTACTGTTTCAACATTGGTCACTACCACAGGTTATGCAACAACAGATTTTAATATGTGGCCAATGTTTTCAAAGTCGGTACTGCTAACATTAATGTTTTTCGGAGCCTGTGCCGGTTCAACCGGTGGTGGTGTAAAATCAATTAGAGTATTAGTTCTTTTTAAATCTATATATTATGAAATTAGACATACTATTCATCCGAGATCAGTCCATAGAATTAAAGTTGACGGAAAATCTTTAAATGATGATGTATTGAAAAGTATTATGATATTCCTTTTAACTTATGTAGTTATTGTAATATTTTCAGTAATTATTGTATCATTGGACAATTTTGATTTTTTAACTACTTTTTCTGCAGTTATAGCTAATATAAATAACATAGGACCAGGTTTTGAATTAGTAGGACCCATGGGAAATTACGCAGGCTTCTCAAATCTAAGTAAATTTACTTTGATAACAAATATGATAATTGGAAGATTAGAAATAATACCTATAATAATATTATTCTCACCTGAAATTTGGAAAAGAAATTGATGTGACATAATATTGATGTATGTCCCCGAACCTTTAAATAATAGGGTCAGGAATGAGAATCACAAATAAAATTCTTTGTAATATAAATCATTGCCTCTCATAAATTTAAATATGAGACGAATTATGGGAGGTAGTATGGAGAATATCTTAAAAAAACTTAATTTTATATTTGCTGTAGCAATAATAATTATAATGTTAGTGAGTATCCTGTTAAATATAAGTAAGACCGCAGAAACCATAGATGCTGCAGGCGATAAAAAGATAGAAAAAATCAAAATACTTATAGACCCTGGGCATGGCGGAGTAGACCAAGGAGCCAGCGGTGATATGAAAATTGGAGAAGCACCCATTAATTTGGCTATATCCAAAAAGCTTATGAGTTTTTTGGAAGGAAGCGGATTTGAAGTTGAAATGACAAGATATGATGACAGCGGACTATACACAGAGCTTTCAAGCACAATTAGAGCTAAAAAAAATGAGGATTTAAAAAACAGGGTAGAACTTATAAATAACTCAAATGCCGATTTAGTAATATCAATACATTTGAATTCTTTTCCGCAGAAACAATACTATGGAGCCCATGTTTTTTATCAAAAAGGCAATGAAACAACTACAAAATTAGCAGCGGATACAATACAAGAAAGCATGAAAAATATTCTTGACAAAAGCAATGCACGGGTACCACAAATTAAAAAGGACATAAAAATAATGGATAATACAACAGTTCCCGTGATTTTAATTGAATGCGGATTTTTATCAAACAACAATGAAGAAAGAAAATTAGTATCAGATGATTATCAAGAAAAAACCTCATGGGCTATTTACACAGGTATACTTAAATATTGGAATGAATTATAATTAATCAATTAAATTAAATACACTTTCCTTCGCAAAATGGAATAGTGTATTTTTTTGCAATATTATGAAAAAAATGTAAAAATCTTAGAGAATTACTAAATAAATGTTGTAATT
>JAQVRY010000060.1 GCA_028700795.1 Tissierellia bacterium
CCTGTAATATTTGTAAAAATCATATCGGTGCAGCTACACCGCAGAGCATCCGCCGAATTTTCGATAACTCTGTCCTCGTCAACTTTATAAAGTTCTGGCGCTATAATAATTTTTCATTTCCCTGCTAAATATAATAACAAATTATGTTTATAATAAATTATAGTTACAACTTTTATTATAATACCACAAAATTAATTTGCAGTATATATTTTTTTTTGAGCATTTTTGTTTCCAATTCTATTAAATTGTACAAATATTTGCCACGTATTTAATTTTGTTGCTGCGTAAATAATAAGCATAAGAAAGTCAGTAATTGATTTTCTAAATTTAATCAATGTAAAATTTTGACCTGTTACATAGAACAGGTTCATGGGCCCAAAGTGAAATTTACCAATTTAGCATAATATTACATGATTAAATTGAAACTAATTGATAATAATATGAATACATCTTAAGAGAAAGGAGAATGAAAATGGCAACAAACAATAGCGGAAGTGGAAGCAACAACATAGTAGTTCCTGAAGCAAAACAAGCTCTTAACCAGATGAAGACAGAAATAGCTAATGAATTAGGCTTAACAAATTATGAGCAGACAGATAAGGGAAACCTTACTGCAAGACAAAATGGTTATGTAGGCGGATACATGACTAAGAGATTGGTTGAAATGGCTCAGAGACAAATGAGCGGTGGCGGACAGTTTAAATAGTTTATATAAATTTGGTGGATAGGAAACTATCCACCAATTTTTATTGAACTTTAGATAATGCTTTTTCTTTTTTCAATTCTTCAATCAGCAACGGGACTATTTTAAATATGTCTCCTACTATACCAACATCTGCAACTTCGAATATTGGAGCTGTTTCATCTTTGTTTATTGCAATGATGAAATCAGATTCTTCCATACCTGCCAAGTGCTGAATAGCTCCGGAAATACCGCATGCTATATAGAGATTTGGTCTTACTGTCTTTCCGGTTTGTCCAACTTGCCTATCCTTTGGAACCCAGCCTGCATCAACAGCAGCTCTTGATGCAGAAATTGTTCCTCCAAGAAGGTCTGCCAATTCTTCAAGCATTGGATAATTTTCCGGACCGTGCATCCCTCTTCCGCCGGATACTAATACTTTTGCATCTTCAATATTCATTCTTTGTTGAATTATTTTTGTTATATCAAGTATATCAACATTTTTTCTATCTACTGGAATATTTATTTTATATTCTTCAACATTTACAGGGTTATTTTCAGAATATTTAGCTCTCTGCATAACTCCCGGTCTTACAGTCGCCATTTGTGGTCTGTGTTTTCCTATTATTATTGTAGCCATCAGGTTTCCGCCGAATGCAGGTCTTGTCATGGCAAGATTTAACTGTTCTGAGTTTGTATCATCCTCGGTAATTGTCAAACCTGTACAGTCTGCTGTTAAACCGGTTTTTAATCTTGCAGATATTCTGGGAGCCACATCTCTTCCTATGGCTGATGCACCGTAAAGAACTATTTCAGGTTTCTTTTCTGTTATGAGCTTATGCAGTGTAAAAGTATATGGCTCTGTCATATATTCATCCAGAAGTTCATTGTCTGCATATATTACATTGTCTGCACCGGCATAGCATAATTTTTTTGCTTCATCTATCATTTTGTAACCTAACAATACGGCTGTTACTGTAGTATTTAAATCCTTTGCCAATTCTTTTGCCTTGCCTATTAGTTCATATGCTACTTTTTGTACTTTTCGATCTCTTTGCTCCGCAAAAACAAATATACCTTTATATTCAGAAATTTTCATATCGTCCTCCTCTTAAATTACAAATTTTTCTTTCATTTTATCAACTATCAGTTCAGCTGATTCCTGGGGTTCAAGTGTAAATAATTTTCCTGCGGATTTTGCACCCTTGGTAAATGATTTTACAACTTTTGTAGGAGAACCTTTTAACCCTATGCTTTCTTGGTCAACTTCAACATCCTTTAAGCTCCAGATTTTAACCTTTTTCTCTCTATAAGCATCAAAAATTCCGCCCGGTGTCATATAGCGAGGTTTGTTTAATTCCGACAATGCTGTTATTAAGCAAGGTAACTTTGTTTTTAATACATGGTATCTATCTTCATATTGCCTTTTTACAATAATATTTTCCCCATCTATTTTAATATCTTCTGCATAGCTTATGTTTACTAATCCTAAATGCTCTGCAATTTGTGGTCCGACTTGTGCTGTGTCTCCATCTATTGCCTGACGTCCTGTTATTATTAAATCATAATCAAGATTTTTCAAAGCTGCTGCAATTGTTGTTGAAGTTGCCAACGTATCAGCTCCTCCGAATGCTCTGTCTGTTATGAGTATTGCTTCATCAGCACCCATTGCTAAAGTTTCTCTTAATGCAACTTCCGCATTTGGAATACCCATTGTTAAAACTGTTACATGAGCATTGTATTCATCTTTTAATCTGAGTGCAGCTTCAAGACCTGCTTTATCGTCAGGATTTATTATGCTTGGTACGCCTTCTCTTATTAATGTGTTAGTTTTTGGGTCAATTCTAACTTCTGTTGTATCTGGCACCTGTTTAATACATACTACTATATTCACTTTTCTGCCTCCCTATTTCAACATATTTGCGCTGACAACCATTTTCATGACTTCTGAAGTACCTTCATAAATTTCAGTTATCTTCGCATCTCTCATCATTCTTTCAACAGGATAATCTCTGGTATATCCGTATCCTCCGTGAAGCTGGACAGCTTTTGTTGTAACTTCCATTGCTGTTTCTGCTGCAAATAATTTAGCCATCGCTGCATCAACACTGTAGGGTTGTCCTAAATCCTTTTTAAATGCTGCTCTATATACCAAAAGTCTTGCTGCATCTACTTTTGTCTGCATATCTGCCAACTGGAACTGTGTATTTTGGAATTTTGCTATTGCTCTGCCAAATTGCTTTCTTTCTTTTACATATTTAACAGATTCATCGATTGCACCTTGTGCAATACCAAGTGCTTGGGCAGCAATTCCAATTCTTCCTGAGTCAAGTGTTTTCATCGCAATTTTAAAGCCTTGTCCTTCTTTTCCAAGAAGATTTTCTTTTGGAACTATACAGTCTTCAAAAACTAATTCACAAGTTGCTGAGCCTCTGATACCCATCTTTAATTCTTTTTTTCCTATTGAAAAACCCGGGAAGTCTTTTTCTACTATAAAAGCGGAAATACCTCTTGTGCCTTGTGACTTGTCAGTCATTGCAAAAATTATATAACAATCAGCATATGAGCCGTTTGTAATAAATATTTTAGTACCGTTCAGCACATAATGTTCTCCATTTAACACTGCTTTTGTTTGCTGACCTGCTGCGTCTGTACCTGCTCCGGGCTCGGTAAGCCCAAATGCCCCTACCCATTCTCCTGATGCAACTTTTGGCAAATATCTTTTCTTTTGCTCTTCATTTCCATACTCATATAGAGGACCACCACATAGTGAAGTATGTGCAGATACAATAACACCTGTAGTTCCGCAAACTTTTGACAACTCTTCAACTGCCATAGCATATGTTAAATAATCGCAGCCTTGTCCGCCATATTCCTTTGGAAACGGTATGCCCATAAAACCGTACTTGCTCATTTTTTCAACAGTTTCAACGGGAAATCTTTCTTCCTCATCAATTTCTTGTGCCAATGGCTCAACTTCATCCACAGCAAAATTTCTGAACAGCTGCCTTGCCATTTCATGTTCCTTGCTTAATTGAAAATTCATGACTTCACTCCCTTAAATTTTTTGTCTTTACTTATTTCGTTAATATTTTAACGTTTAATTACGCACTGATGTAATAATTATACTTTATCGAATTAAATATATCAAGTACTTATCTGAAATTAACAGGACGTTTTTCTATAAAAGCAGTCATCCCTTCTTTTTGGTCTTCATTGGCAAAACATAAGCCGAATAAATTTGCTTCAATTGCAATTCCTGTCTCAATATCTGTTTCAACTCCTCTGTTCATTGCTTCTTTTGCATATTTCATTGCTGTCTTGGAGTTTGAAATAATCTTTTTTGCTAATTTGTATGTTTCTTCCATAAGGATGTCTTTGTTAATTATTTTATTAACAAGTCCTATTCTATATGCTTCCTGAGCATCTATATGCCCACCCGTCAATATTAATTCCTTTGCTCTTCCAAGTCCCACTAATCTGGGAAGTCTCTGAGTTCCTGAAAATCCAGGAGTGATTCCAAGACCAACTTCCGGCTGTCCAAATTTAGCCCTTTCAGATGCAATTCTAATGTCGCATGCCATGCAAAGTTCACATCCGCCTCCAAGGGCATATCCATTGACAGCTGCAATTACAACCTTTTCAAGCATTTCAATTTTTCTGAAAATTTTAGAGCCGTTTTCTGCAAATTTCTTTGCTTCTTCAACATTAAGTCCATTCATATATGCAATGTCTGCACCTGCAACAAAAGCCTTTCCTTCTCCTGTAAGTACTATGATTGAAACCTCTTCGTCCTTATTAGCTAAGTCAAAAGCAGAATCAAGTTCATTTAATACTTCCTCATTCAATGCATTCAAAGTTTGTGGACTGTTGATTTTGATAGTGCAAATTCCTTCGTTTTTTTCAAATAACAGGTTTTTGAATTCCATATACATACCATCCTTCATATATTATTTATATTAAGTTATGCTTTGTCATCCTGAGCAATAGCGAAAAGATATGAGATTCTTCGGGCTAAAGCCCTCAGAATGACAATTAAGATTATTCCTTAGCAATAACAAAGAGCTGCTTCTACAATATTTCAGTTAAATCCCACATTTTATTGAGCACATGTTTGATATTGTATTTTTCTGCTAATTCATTGGAATGCTTTTGCCATCCCACAAGCACCGGAGTAACTTCTGCATTTATGGCACATTCCATATCAAATTTAGAGTCACCAACATACAATGTGTTTTCTGTAGTGCTGTTTAATCCTTGAATTGCTTTTATCAATGGCTCTTTGTCAGGCTTGTGCTTTACCACATCATCAGAGGAAATAACAACCTGAAAATATTTTTCTAAATTAAATCTTTTTAAGACATATAAAGTGGATGATTTAAGTCTTGATGTTGCAATTCCAAGTTTTATGTTTTTATTGTGCAGGTACTTTATAGTTTCAATTACAGTGTCATATAAGGTTACTTCTTTGTCAAATTTGTCAACCTGATATCCTCTGTAGCATCCAACAACTTCTTCATAACTGTAGTCGCCAAAATCGCGTCTTAAGGTTAGTTCAAGAGGCTCTCCAAATGTACTTAAAATATAATCTTCATCGCATTTACGGTCATGATATTTGTTGTAAATATGATTAAAAGAATTTAATATCAACTTATTGGTATCTGCTAATGTTCCGTCAAAATCAAATATAACTGTATCAATCATTTTTGCTCCTACGACTTTTTTTCATACTGAGACCTATTCTTTGTCTTTCTTTGTCTATGCTTAAAATTGTTACATTGACAGTGTCTCCTACCTGTACAACTTCCATAGGGTTTTTAATGTATTTGTCGCTCATTTCAGAAAGATGAACCAACCCGTCCTGTTTCACTCCTATATCTACAAACGCTCCAAAGTCAACAACGTTTCGGACTGTTCCCGTAAGTTTCATTCCTACCTTCATATCTTCAAAGTTCATAACATCACTTCTGAATACCACCTTAGGCATTTCGTCACGAGGGTCTCTTCCTGGTTTTCTAAGCTCTTCTAAAATATCTGTTAGTGTAGGAACTCCTACATTTAATTCTTCAGACAAAACCTTTATTCTGTCTTTAATGTTTTCTCTTGAAGGTTTTTTGTCTTCCTTGAAATTTAATTGAGCTAATGCCTCAAATCCTTTTAGCCTTATATTTTTAGCAGGCATTTTTACTTTCTTATCTTCTTTTACCGGGATCTTCATTATTCTTTCATTTATGTCTCTTAAGTTTCCGCTTCTTAAATCTTCAATTGTATAGCCTAACTTTTTCAGAAGCTTTTCTGCAATTTCATATGTTTCAGGATGTACTGCAGTTTTGTCAAGAGGATTTTCTCCGTCAGAAATTCTCAGGAAACCTGCACATTGTTCAAATGCTTTATCTCCAAGCATTTTTATCTTCATAAGTTCTTGTCTGTTTATAAATTTACCGTTTTCTTCTCTGTATTTAACTAGATTTTTTGAAATCGTCTTTGTTATTCCCGACACATATTGAAGCAGTGCAGGAGAAGCCGTGTTCAAATCAACACCCACACTGTTAACGCAGTCTTCTACAACTCCGTCAAGCTCCTGTCCTAATTTTGTTTGATTTACATCATGCTGATATTGCCCGACTCCGATACTTTTAGGATCTATTTTAACAAGTTCTGCCAAAGGGTCCTGAAGTCTTCTTCCTATGGAAATAGCTCCTCTTATTGTAACATCAAGCTTTGGATATTCTTCTTGGGCTAATTTAGAAGCTGAATAAACAGAAGCTCCTGCCTCGCTTACGATTGTATAGGTGACTTTTTTAGGGAATGTATATTTCGACAACATATCTGATACAACCATTTCTGTTTCTCTTGAAGCTGTTCCATTTCCTATAGTAATAACATCTATGTCAAATTTCTTAATAATTTCCGCCATTATTTTTTGGGATTTTTCAATTTCATTTCTTGGTTCATTTGGATATATTACTCCCTGTTCCAAGAACTTGCCTGTTCCATCTAAGACTGCTAATTTACATCCTGTTCTGAAACTTGGGTCTATGGCAAGAATTCTTACATCCTTAACAGGAGGAACCATCAATAGGTTTTTGGTATTTTTACCGAATACCTTTATTGCTTCTTCTTCTGCTCTTTCAGTAAGCATGTTTCTTATTTCTCTTTCAATGGAAGGAGCAATAAGCCTTTTATAACTGTCCTGAATTGCAGACAGATAATAGTCTGCAGTTATTGCATTTTCATTTGTTATTTCTTTTGATATTAAATAGTTGACTATTTTTTCATCAGGTGTATTTAACTTAACTTTTAATATCTTTTCTTTTTCGCCTCTATTAATGGCAAGAATCCTGTGATTTGCAATTTTATTAACCGGCTCTTCAAATTTATAATACATTTCATAAACGGTTTTTTCATCTTCATCAGCTGCTTCCGATAACAGTATTGCATCATTTACATAAACTTCACGTATATGCTTTCTGTAATCGGCATTGTCTGAAACAGTTTCAGCTATTATGTCACAGGCACCCTCATATGCTTCTTTAACATTGTTGACGCCTTTTTCTTCATCTATATATGGTCGTGCAATTTCCTCAAGGTCACCTTCAATAATATTTTGTGCCATAATAATTTCAGCTAAGGGCTCCAAGCCCTTCTCCTTGGCCTTTGATGCTCTTGTTGATTTTTTCTGTTTGTAAGGTCTATATAAATCCTCAACTCTTTGCAGCACATCTGCACTTAGTATTTCGTTTTTAAGGTCATCTGTAAGTTTACCCTGCTCTTCAATTAAGCGTAATACTTCTTCTTTTCTCAGTTCCAAATTTCTTAAGTACGTGAGCCTTTCAAACAGATCTCTTAAAACCACATCATCTAAGGACCCTGTCTGCTCCTTTCGGTATCTTGCAATGAAGGGAATTGTATTTCCTTCATCTATTAACTTAACCGTACTTTCAACCTGGGTTGGTTTTAAATTGAATTCTGTACACAACAATTTATTAATATCTATCATTCTTTTCTCCCTAATGATTTCATTTTCAAATATTCGTTCATAAACATATCTAAATTGCCGTCCATTACCGACTGCACATTTGATGTTTCAGCATCTGTTCGGTGATCTTTCACCATACTGTAAGGGTGAAACACATAGGAACGGATTTGGCTTCCCCATGCAATTTGATTGTATTTTCCTTGAATATCTTCAATTTTTTCCTTGTTTTCAATTTTTCTGATTTCTATAAGCTTTGATTTTAACAGGGTCATCGCGGTTTCCTTGTTGCTGTGCTGGGACCTTTGATTTTGACAGGATACCACTATGCCTGTGGGTATGTGTGTTATGCGTATTGCTGAATCGGTAGTATTTACATGCTGTCCGCCGGCACCGCTGGAGCGGTAAGTATCAATTCTTAAATCTTCTTCATTAAGCTCAACATCTTCACTATCACCAATTTCAGGCGTTATATCCACTGATGCAAAAGATGTGTGCCTTCTGTTTGAAGAGTCAAAAGGGGATATTCTGACAAGTCTGTGGACACCTTTTTCGGATTTCAAATATCCGTAAGCATTTTGCCCTTCAACGAAAATGGTAACACTTTTAATTCCTGCTTCTGTATCTGTTTGTATATCATATATTTCCATTTTGTAGCCCTTGGATTCTATCCACCTTGTGTACATTCGAAGAAGCATCTCTGCCCAATCCTGCGCCTCCGTGCCTCCTGCTCCTGCATGGATGGATAAAATTGCGTTATTTTCATCGTATTCATCGCTTAAAAGAGCAACTACCCTTGCGCTTTCTAATTTATCTTCTGTCTCATCCATACTTTTTAAAAGTTCGGGCACTTGACTTTCGTCATCTTCTTCTTGTATTAATTCAACAATAAGCTCAATATCTTCTACCTGCTGTTTTAAACTATTGAATTCTTCCATTCGATTTGTATTATGCTTAAGTTTTTGAGATACCTTTTGCGCTTTTTCCTGATTCACCCAAAAGTCAGGCTCCTGCATCTGTGATTCTAATGTAAAATTTTCTTCCCTCAACTTT
>JAQVRY010000061.1:0-3675 GCA_028700795.1 Tissierellia bacterium
AAACGGAAAAAATATTGAATGAAATAAAATTTGATGAAAAAGGTTTGATTGTTACAGTAACACAGGATTATATAACAAATGAAGTACTTATGGTTGCATATATGAATAAAGAAGCCATAAAAATAACATTTAAGGAAAAAAGAGTTTGTTATTTCTCAAGAAGCCGTAATTGTTTATGGAGAAAGGGAGAAACATCAGGGCATGTCCAGCATTTAAAGGGTTTCTACTATGACTGTGATGCAGATGCGATTTTGCTGAAGGTAGAACAGGTTGGGAATGCATGCCACACAGGAGCATACTCATGTTTTTTCAATAAAGTTTACGAAGACGGTATAGCTGATAAATCAATTATTAATAAGGTGTACAACCAATTACAAAACCGAAGAGATAACCCGAAGGTAGGCTCTTATACAAACTATTTGTTTAATGAAGGAATTGATAAAATATTGAAGAAAGTCGGGGAGGAAACAAGCGAAGTAATAATAGCAGCAAAAAATAAAAACAAAGAAGAGCTTATTTATGAAATTTGCGATTTAATTTACCATTCCATGGTTTTAATGGTTTGTGAAGGGGTAACTGTTGATGAGCTGCAGAAGGAACTGACAAAACGACATACATAACTGTCAGAAATCCGGGGACGGGGGTGGAAATCCGGGGAAATCCGGGGACGGACCTTTGAATTCCATCTACTATACAAATTGGCATTTTAAGGTCCGTCCCCGGAATGCTATTCTATTTTCTTTTTGAATTTTAAAGTGGCAATTATTAAAAATCCTAATCCAAAGGCGGTCAGTATTATAAACTCCTGATAGAGCTTTGAAAAGCTGTTTCCTTTCAAAATTATTCCTCTCAAAACTTTTATGAAATAAGTTAAAGGAAGAAAGTTGCTAATCCAATTAATAAATGCAGGCATTGCTTCTCTTGGGAACATGTATCCCGAAAGTAATAAATTGGGCATTATCATGAACATCGAAAGCTGCATTGCTTGAAGCTGGCTTTTTGATACGGTGGATATAACCAGTCCAACTCCAAGCGAACCAAACAAAAATATAACCGAAAATAATAAGAGTAATGTTATACTTCCTGCAATAGAAATTTTAAACCAAAATACACTTAAAGCCAATGCCAAAACTATATCCACAAATCCGATTATTACATAAGGCACAATTTTCCCTACCATTAATTCCATTTTAGTTATAGGTGTTACAATAAGCTGTTCCATTGTCCCTCTTTCTCTTTCCCTTACTATTGAAAATGATGTAAGCATAAGGGTTACAGTTTGAAGTATGACGCCTATCAGCCCGGGGATATTAAAGTTAATGCTGCTCATGTTGGGATTATACCAAACTCTGCTTCGCAAATCCAAAACCTGCGGCATCGACATTCCCTTAATTTCTTTAATTATCTCTATGGACTTGGACTGGACTACTCCTCCGGCACTTGACAATATAGTCTGTGCAGTTGTTGGGTCTGAGCCGTCAACTATAAGCTGTATTTGAGCTATTTTCCCATTCTTTATATCGTTGGAGTAACCGGATGGTATTACAATTCCTGCCTTAGTTTGTCCGTTATCAATATATGTCTGAATTTCTTCCATACTTTCAGCTTGATAATCCAAATCAAAATATTGAGAGCTTACAAAACTGTCCAAAAGTTCCCTGCTTTCTATTCCTATATCATTGTTGTATACAACAGTAGGGATATGATCTACGCTTGTTGAAGCAGCATATCCAAACAGCAACAATTCCATTATAGGCATCAAAATTATAATAGCTATGGTTCTTTTGTCTCTTTTAATCTGAAAAAATTCTTTTCGAATAATCGATAGTATTCTTTTATAATTCATATTTAAACTCCAAATATTTATTTTCTATTTTCCTTTTCAACAAGAAAAACAAACACATCTTCCAAAGATGGCTTAACCTTCTTTATACTGATAACCTGTATATGATTTTGAATTAAACATTCTTTTAGCTCATTCAAATCAGTATTAGGCTCTGTCATAACATGTATTCCCGCCCCATAGACAGATGCATCTCTTACTGTATTTTTTAACTTTAATAATTCTATTGATTTCAATGTATTGCTTGATTTAATTTCAACAATGTCTCCATCAATTATTTTTTCTTTCATACAATTAGGGGTATCTAAAGACAAAATGTTCCCATAATATAAAAAACCAATCGAATTACAGTGTTCTGCTTCATCCATATAGTGAGTTGTTACTAAAATAGTAACTCCCTTCTTAGACAAATCATATATAACATCCCAAAATTGTCTTCGAGCTATGGGGTCAACTCCACCTGTAGGCTCATCCAAAAGTAAAATATCAGGCTCATGTATTATTGAACAACCTAAGGCTAAACGCTGCTTCCATCCCCCTGAGAGGTTTGAAGTTATCATATCTTCTTTGCCTACAAGGTCAGCCATTTCCAATATTTCTTTTTTCTTTTTATTTATTTTATCTTTAGGTACACAATAAACACCTGCGTAAAAATCTAAATTTTCATCTACTGTTAAATCATCATATAAACTAAACTTTTGAGACATGTATCCTATTTTAGACCTAATTTTTTCGCTTTCTTTTGATATATCATAGCCAAGAACTTTTCCGGTGCCTGATGTTGGGCTTATCAATCCCATGAGCATCCTTATTACAGTAGTTTTTCCTGAGCCATTTGGTCCTAAAAAACCAAAAACATCACCTTTTTTAACTTTAAAATTAACATTGTTTACGGCGATAAAATTATCAAATCTTTTAGTCAAATTTTCAATTTCTATTGCATATTCCATCTTATCGCCTCTTTTCACTTTTAATAATGTTTACAAATACGTCTTCAAGAGAGGGGCTTATTTTATTAATAGAAGCCTTTATATAGTTTGTATCAAACTTTTTCAATAATTTCTTAATGGCATTGTCACTGTCATCTACAACAATATGCAGCTCTTCACCAAACAAATATGAATCTGTGACATATTCTTCCTTTAAAGCTATATCTCTTGCCAAATGATTATTTTCAGATGTTACACATATGATAGGCTTATTGAAACTATTAATTATATTTGCAGGTGTGTCAGTTTTTACTATCTTGCCATTATTCATAAGCCCTATTTCATCACACCTTTCAGCCTCGTCCATATAAGGTGTACTAACAAATATGGTAGTGCCTCCTTCTTTTAATTCAAATAATATTTTCCAAAATTCTCTTCTTGCAACAGGGTCAACACCTATTGTTGGTTCATCTAACAGAAGATATTTGGGAGTATGAATCAAATTACAGGAAAGAGCTAATTTTTGCTTCATTCCACCTGAAAGCTGATCTGCCAACTTGTATGAATGATTAGTAAGATTGCTAAATCTAAGCAAATCTTCAATTTTCTCTTTTTTTTCTTTGTTGGGCACTTGATAGATTTCTGCATAAAACTCAAGGTTTTCCAATACGGTAAGATCTCCATACAAACTGAATCTCTGAGGCATATACCCTATATGCTGTTTTATTTCTTCACTTTCTTTAAGAATATCACGTCCTCCGATTTCAGCTGTTCCACTGTCAGGAGTTAAAAGAGATAAGAGAATTCTCATGGTAGTAGTTTTGCCGGCTCCGTCAGGTCCAACCAATCCAAAAATCGTATTTTCCTTAATCTTGATATTTAAATTATCTACCGCAGTAATAT
>JAQVRY010000061.1:3775-8541 GCA_028700795.1 Tissierellia bacterium
CTGTCAGGAGTTAAAAGAGATAAGAGAATTCTCATGGTAGTAGTTTTGCCGGCTCCGTCAGGTCCAACCAATCCAAAAATCGTATTTTCCTTAATCTTGATATTTAAATTATCTACCGCAGTAATATCACCAAATTTCTTAGTCAAAGAAGATATTATGATTTCATGTTCCATTTTATTCAATCCTTATTTTTACATCTGCAGGCATTCCCGGTTTAAGTGCACCATCTGTATCCGAAGCTTTGATGGTTACCTTAAACACTGTATTTACTCTTTCTTCTTTGGTTTGAATGTTTTTAGGCGTAAATTCAGCAAGATTATTAATTCTTGATATCTTTCCTATAAAATACTCATCATCATGCGAGTCTATTGATATGACAGTTTCTTGTCCTACAATTACTCTTCCAATATTAGCTTCGGATACATAAGCATTTATTTCAATATTGTCGGGATTGAATATTTCAACTGCTAACTTACCTGCAGCAACAAATTCTCCCTCATTAACCAATAATGAATTAACGACACCGTCAATAGGTGATTTTATATTTAACTTATCTAATTCTCTTTTAGTTTGTTCTACTACATTGTTTGATTGTTCTAATTGTACTTTAGCTATACTTAACTGACTTTCCAATTGTTTCAGCTGTGTATTGCCATTTGAAATTGAAAGTTCATATCCAGCTTTCAGCTGAAGCATTTTATTTTCTGCTGCAGATGAAGAAGATTCTGTAGGATATGAATTAATCAAATTAAGCTTTGAGACAGCTACATTATATTGTGCTTCGCTTACATTATATGTTTTAAGAGCTTCATCGTATTTACTTTGAGATATTACCTGTTCAGCAAGCAGCTCCTTATTTCTATCTAAATTTGTTTTTGCATAATCTAAATTTGTTTTTGCCTGGCTTAATGTTTCTTCTGCTTGTTTTATTTCATCTGCGCTTGCTCCGTCCATTACTTTATCATATTCTGCTTCTGCAGATAAATAAGCATTATAAGCTTGCTGCACTGCATCTGCATTTTGAATGGTTAAATTAGTAATACTACCTTCAAGCATTATTATATTTTCTTCTGCTATTTGCTGATTGATTAATGCTTGATTATATTGATTCTGTAAAGCTGTATTTTCTATAATAACTATAGTATCTCCCTCTGATATTATGTCACCTTCACTTGTCATAGTTTCTAAGACTGTTCCGGTAACTTCATTGCTAACAGATATTAAATTATTTTCAACAGTACCGGATGCTTCAATAAATGTACCTCCATCAGCATAAATAATTGCTGAATCATTTTTCTGAAAGCTGTTAAATACATATATTGCAATAAGTACAAGAAAAATAGCAAGCGGCATAATTAAAATTTTGCCTTTACTGTTTAACATATTTAATACTTTTTTCATAAATTCCTCCATTAATATTTAAATTATGCAATTTTGCAAAAAGGGACCTTCTCACAGGCATTAGCCTGTAAAAAGGCCTGTTTGCAATGTGTAATGTTTTAATGAAAACTATACTGTTTCTGTTGACTTTGCTTTATCATAGGATATGACTTTTGTTGGGCATACAGCTTCACATTTACCACATACTATACAGTCGCTTTGGATTATATAGGGAACTGTATTTTTTTCTCCTTGCTTAATTGCATCAGCAGGGCAATTTTTAACACACATTCCACATTTGATACATCCTTCCTCAGATATAGTATATCCAACCTTGCTTTTCTTTGAGAAAAGCGAAAATAGTGTGCCATATGGGCATAGGTATCTATGCCAAAATGAAGGTTCGAAAAATACAGTAAGTATAATTCCAAGAGCAAATAATGCCGGTAAAACAGGTAACTTTTTGCCTGTTTTTTGAATAAAAACAAATATAATAAAGAAAAGAACCAATATACCTACTCTAACTATATTACTTTTTGCCCATTTTGGAGTTTTAAATCTTTTTCTTTTTCTTTTAGCTGCGTCATTATCAACTATCTCCATTACGGTATTTATAGGACATACATATCCACAATAAAGTCTTCCCTTTACTGTTGATAGTAATAACCCTCCTAAAAATACAGCCATCCACAATTGAACTTTCCCTAAAACTATCAATGCAACAAAGATAATTAAAGTAATAACCTGGATTATTTTACGTTTATTAGCCATTATTAGCCCCCTCTATTTTAATATTTTCAATGATATTATTAACAAATTGATCTATGTAACCCTCATTTGATTCAGGTAAATATAGAAAAGATAAAATGCTTCCCATGAGAAACCTTAAGGTAAATTCATTATTAGTAAATTTTACTCCCATTTTGTCAATAGAATTCTTCAATAAATCAGAAATTCTTTTAATATAATTTAAATCACCTAATTCAGGGTTGACTTGATTTTCCATAAGTATCAATCTTACAACCTTGTGATATTTTGAAATTAGTCTAATTCTTTCTATTATGATATTTCTTAATTTTTCCTTTGGTTCTAAGTCTTTTGTTGAATCGATAGAATCTTCTAAAGTAGTAATGATTATAGGTTCTATTGCTTCCATATAAATCTCTTGCTTAGAAGAAAAATATCTAAATAATGTTACTTCGGAAACATTAGAGGACTTTGCAATATCCTGAGTAGTCGTACCATTGTACCCCTTCTCCACAAATACATCCAAAGCCGAGTTAAGTATTTGTTTCCTTCTGTCTTCCCTATTCATCCGTGTTCTTATTTGTTTATCCATAGTATGTATTTTACCTCCCTTTGTAAGTAAGTACTTACATAGATTAACAGATATAGTCTATATTGTCAATAGAAAAAATTTTTTTCATAATATAATTTATATCAAAGAATAAAAGTAAGAAAATTAAGTCCTGAAGCAGAGGAACTTGCTGACAGATATTTTCTTGAAAATTTAGTTCGAATACACAGGGCGGGTGAAGGCGCTGGATTTGATGGGCTTAAACCACACGGAACGCCTGTGGATGAAAAGGTTCAAGCAGCAGATAAAAGCATTGAGATTGGAAACTTATCACCTTTAAAAGGATTAGTAACAGATGAAGAAATACATGAACTTGAAAAAAGATTTAAAAAAGCAATGTCACTAAAGAATTTTGATGTAAATGACGTGGCAGCCGGAAGGGAATATATCGAAGCATATGTTAGCTTCTTTAAGTTTGCTGAAGGTGAAGACCATGATCACGGGCATCACGATGAGCGCGTACACCATAACCATTAATTTAAGAAAGATCCTTCTAAGCAGCGAAGGATCTCTTTTTTTAGGTTAGGGCATCAGAAAAAAGACTCAGAAAAATAGGGTTAGGACATCTTTAGTATGCTCGTGCTGCGTAAATCATATGTTTTGCAGGTTTCCCGCAGATATGACACTTGTCGCCCAAGTCTTCCTGTTCAAAAGGAATACACCTGATTGTTGCGCCGGTTTCTTCTTTTAGTTTATCTTCACACTCCCTTTCGCCGCACCACATCATTTTGGCAAATCCGGGACGGTTTGGAATGTCCTTTTTGTATGTTTCATAATCTTTAACAATATATGTGTTTGCTTCTCTGTGAGCTTTTGCTTTTTCAAACAGCTCAATCTGCATTGTGTCAAGCATTTCGACAATACTGTCATCTATATTATCAAGTGATAAGATTTCTTTCTCAAGTTTATCTCTTCTTACTGCTACCGCCTGGTTGTTTTCGATATCTCTTGGTCCAATTTCAACACGAATAGGGTAACCCTTCATTTCATATTGATTGAATTTCCAGCCTGTAGAGTATTCTGTGCTGTCATCAAGTTCAGCTCTGATTCCTTTTGCTTTTAATTTATCCAATAATTCATTAGCCTTTTCCAGCACTCCTTCTTTCTTTTGAGCTATTGGAATTATAACTACTTGTATAGGTGCCATTTTTGGAGGCAGTACCAATCCTCTGTTATCAGAATGAACCATTATCAAACCACCGATTAATCTTGTTGAAATACCCCAGGATGTATGATAAGGGTATTGTTCTTGTCCGGTTCTGCCCTGGAATTTTATTTCAAATGCTTTTGTAAAATGCTGTCCTAAATTGTGAGATGTTCCTGCCTGTAATGCCTGACCGTCATGCATCAATGCTTCCATTGTATATGTGGCATGGGCACCTGCAAATCTTTCCTTGTCGCTTTTTTGTCCAACAACAACAGGCATGGCCATTAAGTCTTCCGCCACTTGTCTGTATATATCAAGCATTTGTAAAGTTTCTGCTTGAGCTTCTTCTTCGGTTTCGTGAAGTGTGTGACCTTCTTGCCACAGAAATTCTGATGTTCTTAAAAAAGGCCTTGTTGTCTTTTCCCATCTTACAACGCTGCACCATTGATTATACAAGTATGGCAGGTCTCTGTATGAGTTTAGCCATTTTGCATACATATGGCAAATAATAGTTTCTGATGTTGGTCTGATAACCAGCCTTTCTGCCAGTTCCTGGCTTCCCCCGTGGGTAACCCATGCAACCTCAGGAGCAAACCCTTCCACATGTTCCTTTTCCTTGTTTAACAAGCTTTCAGGAATTAACAAAGGAAAATACATGTTCTTGTGGCCGGTTGCTTTGAACTTTTCATCTGCATATTCTTGAATTTTCTCCCACAAGGCATAACCGTAAGGTCTTATTACCATAAAACCTTTTACAGGCGAATAATCAACCAATTCATTTTTCATTATTACATCTGTATACCACCTGCTGAAGTCTTCTTCCATAGGTGTAATTTCTTTTACAAATTCTTTTTCTTTCTTAGCCATTCTTTCTCCTCTCAT
>JAQVRY010000062.1:0-4440 GCA_028700795.1 Tissierellia bacterium
TGTACTGTCCATGGGAATTGGTCTACCGGCTGAACCTTTTTAGTTATGTATCCTCCATTTTCCAAAAGCTTGATATCTCGTGCTAATGTTGATGGATTGCAGGAAACATAAACAAGTCTCTCCGGCGACATACTGATTATGGTGTCGATTACTTCCTTTTCACAGCCCTTTCTTGGAGGGTCAAGGATTATTATATCTGCTTTTATATTTTGCATATATAGTTTAGGGAGTATTTCTTCTGCTTTTCCCGCATAGAATTCTGCGTTGGTTATATTGTTTTTTTCAGCATTCTCTTTTGCATTTATTATTGAGCGCTCAACAATTTCAACTCCATATACTTTCTTTGCCTTTTTTGCAGCCATTAAAGATATGGTTCCTATGCCGCAATAAATATCAAAACAAATGTCATCTTTATCTATATCTGCATATTCAATGGCATTTTGATAAAGCTTTTCTGTCTGAATGGGATTAATTTGAAAAAATGTTTCGGGAGAAATGGTGAAATTCAAATAGTCAATAGTATCGATTATAATACCTTCCCCATAAAGAGTTATGTTTTTTATACCCATTATTAGATTTGTGTTTTTATTGTTTATATTTTGAACTATTGTCATAATATCCGGAATCAGTGATAATTCATTGACCAATAGCTCCTTGTTTTGAAAATTCTCTGTTGTTGTGACTATTATGAGCATTAGCTCGTTTTTTCGATTATTTCTTATTACAATGTTTCTTACAATTCCTTTTTTCGTTTTCTTATCATAGGCATCAATATTGTATTTTTTCATCAAGCATTTAAAAGTTATTACAACTTCATCAGCAGCTTTGCTTTGTATTAAGCAACTGCTGATATCAACTGTATTGTATGTGCCTTGTTCATATGGTCCGATAAGAATTTCATTATTTTTTTCAGTTACTGAAAATGCCGTTTTGTTCCTATATCTGTATGGGTCATCCATACCTATGGTATCATTTATTTTCTCTTCATCAAAACTTACCCGGGCTCTTCTAAATTCATTTATTACTCTGTTTTGTTTGAATTTCAGCTGCTCCTTGTAATCCATATGCATGAGCTGACATCCACCACATTCTTGGAAGTGCGGGCAGGGTTGCTCTATTCTGTATTCAGAGGGCTTAATAAAGCTAATTACCTCACCGATTGCATAGTTTTTCTTTGTATCTGTTATTTTTATTTTTACTTTATCACCTGTTACAGCGTTGCTTATAAATACAACAAAATTGTTTGTTTTAGCAACACCTTGACCTGTGTGATTCATATCGATAATTTCAACTTCTTTGACTAATCCGGTTTCAAGCATGATTTCTCCTGTTACTTTTTGGCATTGACTAATTCAATGGCCTCTTTGCCGGTTATATGCTCAATATCTATTGCGATAACATGAGACCTTGTGCATCCTGTGATTTTCTCATGCTTGGCATCTTTAGGCATATCACCGGAATACTTTTCAACCAAAGCCTTAAAACCTTCCTGCCATTCATCACCTTCTGTAATTCTTGCTTTTCCGAAAGCAATAACACTTCTAAAATATGAGGTGTATTCTTCGCTTACTATTGTATCCTTATCTATTACAGCGAAAGATACCTTTGGATGCTTTAAGACAGCATCTATTTTATGTCCGTCCTTTGCAGAGTGAAAATAAATCTTGCCATTGTAATAAACATAGTTAACCGGTACTGCATAAGGGTAATCTTCATCTCCTAAGCATGCTAAAACACCGTTTGTGCATCTGTCCATTACAGATACAGTGTCTTCCATTGACAGTAATTGTTTAATTCTTCTCATTTCTCTAAACATTTCTACCTCCCTTAATTTTTATAGAATGCACATCCTTGATAAAAAAATTTATTTAAGTAAAGTCATTATATTTTCTACTTGAAGCATCACTCCCACCTTAAGACATTCTTCATCAATATCAAAGTGCTCACTATGTAAAGGTGATGTTATACCCTTTGCAGAATTGCCACATCCTAAATGGAAGAATGCACCCTTTGCAACATCTAAGAAGTATGAAAAGTCTTCTGCTCCAAGGCTTGGAAATTCTTTAAATTCGACATTTTCTTTTCCCAACAGCTTTTCCGCATTTTCCTTTATAATATCAACTACTTCATTATCATTAATCAAGGATTTATATCCTTCGTAAAATGTTGTGAGCCCTTCTCCGCCAAAAGCCATTGCTGTATTATTTACTATGTTTGAAATCTTATCCTTGGTAAACTGTCTTGTTTCATCATCCAAGGTTCTCAGTGTACCGGTAATTATGACTTCGTCGGCAATTATATTGTCCTTGACACCGCCTGAAATTTTACCAAGTGATACTACTACGGAATTTATAGGAGAAGTATTTCTGCTTACTATTGACTGCAATGCAGTTATTACATAGCCTGCCATTACTATTGCATCTATTCCCTCATCAGGATATGCACCGTGAGAAGCTTTACCCTTTAATGCTATATTGATGGAATCTGTTGCTGCGTTAAGCTTGCCATGTTTAAGTTCAACTTTTCCCGAATCTAAATAAGGCTGGACATGGAGTCCTAAAACATAATCAACATTTGGAGCTTCCATGCACCCTTCCTGAATCATCCTTTCAGCACCGCCTATTGTTTCTTCTGCCGGCTGAAAAAGTAGCTTAACATTACCATTAATGGAGCCTTCGGAATCCGCCATTTCCTTTATTATTTTAGCTATTCCAAGCACTATAGCCGCATGAGCGTCATGCCCGCATGCATGCATAACTCCGGGAGTTACGGAGCTGTATGGCACATCACTTTTTTCATGTATTGGAAGGGCATCAATATCTCCTCTTATTCCAATGGTTTTTCCTTTGTGTTTTCCTTTTATTATCCCCACTACACCTGTTTCTGCACAAATATAGTTTTCTATTCCCCACTTATTCAAGTATTCACAAATTTTCTCCTGTGTTCTAAACTCATTTTCGCTAAGCTCCGGATTCATATGAAAATCCCTGCGTATTTCCACTAACTCATAAAATATTTCATCAATTCTTTTATTAATATCCATATCGATTCCTTTGATTTTTACTTTGATGATGTTCCACTTTCTAATAATATTATCTTTTTCATATCCGCATCTATATGGACCTTAGTTCCTAAGGCCATTGTTGGCTGAGGAAAATTATGTCCTGCCTTAAAATTATAAATTATAGGTTTGTTATATTTAATTAGTGTGTTTTCCACAACTT
Organism: Tissierellia bacterium; assembly: GCA_028700795.1. Taxonomy (GTDB): domain Bacteria; phylum Bacillota; class Clostridia; order Tissierellales; family Sedimentibacteraceae; genus Sedimentibacter. The sequence goes on from JAQVRY010000062.1 coordinate 3,225, forward strand.
CTTCCAAAGTAAGGTCCAGCCCTCCTTCGTAGGCTTTCTTTTCTCTTTCACATTTTACAAATGTTCCAAGTATTATTCCGGCACAATCATGGAATTTACCTGCTAATGCCAATGTTGTAAGCATTCTGTCCAATTTGTAAACTGGCTCACCTATTTCTTCAATGAAAAGTATTTTGTCCTTTGTGTCAATTTCATACTTTGAGCCTAATGTTGCTGTTAAGAGTGTAAGGTTTCCTCCCGTTAAAATTCCCTGAGCCTTGCCGGTACATAAGCTTTTTAACTCTTCATTGTTTGGATTACTGTACAAACCGATTGGGTCATTGGTAAAAATATTTTTAACCAAACTCTCACAGGAGTAATGCTCAAATTCAACTTTATCATTTTTAATATCGGCAAATTTTGTTGCTGCCATAGGACCGTGGAAAGTAACCATATTGCATATTTGATTAAAGGCCGTATGAAGTGCTGTAATATCGCTAAATCCCACAAATACCTTCGGCTTTGAAGCAATCATTTCGTAATCTAATAGGTCCAGTATTCGAGTAGCTCCATAACCACCTCTTAAACAAATTATGCCTTTAATGGTTTCATCCTTAAAGGCATCGTTTGCATCCTTCGCCCTTTCTTCATCCGATGCAGAAAGGTGCCCGTAGTTTGTATAACATGTTGGAAACATTACTGGAGTTAATCCTAATGCTTTTATTTTCTTTTCTCCGTTTTCTACGGATTTTAAATCTGTGGCTGATGAAGGAGCTATTATTGCAACCTTGTCACCAATTTTCAATGGTTTTGGCTTAATCATTTATTCCTCCTGAATATGAATGAGGACACACCTCCGTTATAGTGAATGGGTTAGAGGAATGTCCCCAATTTATTAGGGCATCTTAGCTACATTTTCTTCTTCTGAGCTTGCAGATAGCGGAACATCATATAATTCGTATACAGCCTTTATTATTTCTTGACCGTCGGGTAAATAGAAAGATAAAGGCGGATTATTGCCTAATATTTTTGGATTGCCCGGCAAAATTTTTGCTGTAAGGTTATCTGTTGAAAATCCTATTGCATCCTTTGCAAGTCCCAACAATTCCGTTAAAGTGAAATTCGTTTCAACATAAGGATAAACAGCGCTTATAACATTCGGGAGCCTAAGGCTCAGTGATTTTTTAATTGCTGATTTTATAAATTGCTGCTGCATTTCCACTCTTCCTATATCACC
>JAQVRY010000062.1:4540-8363 GCA_028700795.1 Tissierellia bacterium
TAATAGGGTCTTCATCCTCAGGCAGTTCCTGCGTTATTCCTTCAGGAGATATGAATTTTGCATAGGTAAAGATACCTGTTGTTATCACAGTTGAAAATATTATTAAAGATAATAGAAATACCTTAATAAATTGTTGTTTCATAAAAGTCCGCCTTTCAGTAAAATTGCTCAGTATTACTTAATTAATCCATAGAGCGAATAAACCAAATTCTTTATACCTTCTTCATCAGGTATATAAAAGGATAAGCCTTCTAAGGGTGTTTCCATGCCTGGTAATATATTTGCATTAATATTGTCGGTGGAAAATCCTACTAAATCACTTGCTAAATTTAGTAAATCAGAAACACGAATGTTTGTTTCAATGTGAGAATAAGCTTCTTTTATCACTGCGGGCAGTTGAAAACCCAAAGCTTTTTTTACGGCAGATTTAATAAATTGCTGCTGTGCTTCTATTCTCCCCAAATCCTGATTGTCATATCCCTTTCTATATCTTAAAAATTTTAATGACTGCTCCCCGTTTAAAAGCTGCACACCTTCAGAAATATCTATGTACAAGGGAGGGTCATCGTATGGGTCTGAATATTCCATATGAAATGGGACATTCACCTCAACTCCTCCAATCAATTCAACGCATGCAATTACTGCTTCATAATCAATAACCGCATACTTTTCAATTGGAATTCCCAATAGTTCCTGAACTCTTATTGTAAGTCCTTCAATTCCTTCCTGAGCATATATTGCATTAATTTTCTTAAACTCAGCATCCTCATCTGCATTTCTTGGAAGATATGTATCTCTTGGCAATGAAATCAAATCTGCTGTTTTACTTTCCGTATCGTAACTTATTGCTATTATAGTATCGGTTCTTTGATTTTCCAGTCCTACCAAAAGAATATTGAATCTTTTCATATTAGACGCAGCTTTCCCTACATAAGTTCCATAATCAAAGGTACTCGATTCATAGAAAGCAGTCTCGCTCTTCTCATCATTTGCAAATTCGATTTTCCCTATCACAATATCCTTATCAACCAAAAAAATATACCCTAAAGCTGTAACACTCAATATTACAGTAATAAGTAACAGAGACGCAAAAAATATCTTTAGAAAATGTTTAATCATGTCCCACCTTTATAAAATCATCGCTAAATTATTATAACAAAGTACTGTTTCTTTTTCAATTGTAATATAAAATTTATTTTCGCCATAAAATTTTAACCTCATCCTTCATAATGAATATTCAGGTTTTAGATGAGATCCTTCGCTTACGCTCAGGATGACAACCCGGTTGGGTGTGAACAGTAACATTTCTTAGTGACTTTTTTTACTTTTATAAAATAAATATGTTGCAATTTACAAAAAAAACTGTTACAATACTAATATCTTTTTTAATATCGGAGGATTTTCTTAAATGAAAACAGGTACAGTAAAATGGTTCGATTCCAAAAAAGGTTTTGGATTTATCTCTTGTGATGATGGAAAGGATGTTTTTGTGCATTTCTCTGCAATAATCTCAGAGGGGTTCAAAACATTGGAAGAAGGACAAAAAGTTAACTTTGACATAGTTGATGGTCAAAAAGGACCTCAAGCTAGCAATGTTACTGTAGCATAGTAGTAATTGTTTTTCGTAATAATACATTAATATAGATATGATTTTGTATTACTTATATTAATATTAGTATTTGAAGGAGACGTGATGAGGACTACATGTGTAGTTCTTTTTCATATATTATTTAATTTATAAAAAACATGGAGGAGTATTAATGAAAACAGGTACAGTAAAATGGTTTGATTCTGCAAAAGGTTTTGGGTTTATTACAAGTGATGAAGGAAATGATGTGTTTGTACATTTTTCTGCAATTGTATCTAGTGGTTTTAAAACCTTAGAAGAAGGACAAAAAGTTAGTTTTGAAGTAGTTGAAGGGTCAAGAGGACCTCAAGCTGCTAACGTAGAAGTAATCTAACTCATGGGCAGAAGCACCTATTCAAAGAATAGGTGCTTTTTAGATGCCCTAACCCCATTTCTCAGAGTCTTTTTTCTGAGAAATGGTTGGTAGGTCATTCGCAACGAATTCCAAAAATATACGACCAAAGGGAGTAAATATTTTTGTGAATGAGACTGCGTGTATTACGCCAACTCTAATGCTATTTTCATCATATCGGTAAAGCCTTTTTCCCTTTGCTCTGAAGTAGTTTCAGTCTGGTGTGCAATAGAATCGGATACGGTCAATATTGTAAGTGCATTTACTCCTGCTCTGTTTGCATTGCAATATAAAGCATAGGTTTCCATTTCAGCAGCAAGGCAGCCCATCTTTGCCCACTTTTTCCAATTCTCTGGATTGTCATGATAGAAAATATCCGAGCTTACAATGTTTCCCACAAATGTTTCTATATTGTTTTCATCTGCAATTTTCTTAGCCTTTGATAAAAGCTCCCATGAAGCTGTTGCCGAGTAGATTCCAGGTAGCTCATACTGAGCAGCGTAATTTGAATCTGTGCTTGCTCCAATGGCAAGTATAATGTCATACAACTTCAAATCGGGAGAATACGCTCCGCAGGAGCCTACACGTATTAAATTTTTAACTCCATAATTATGTATTAATTCATAAGAATAAATTCCTATTGATGGACAGCCCATTCCGCTTCCCATAACTGAAACCTTTTTCCCGTTGTAGCTTCCGGTAAACCCGTACATATTTCTTACAGTGTTAAACTGCTCAACATCTTCAAGAAAGTTTTCTGCAATAAATTTTGCCCTCAAGGGATCGCCTGGCAACAAGACTGTTTCGGCAATTTGCCCTAAAACGGCGCTATTGTGTGGTGTAGACATATAATTTCTCCTTTTCTTTCGTTTTTTTGTAAAAAATTATTAAGCTAATAATCATTTGTTAGCTTTGTTACTTCCTTTTGTTTCTAATACCGGGCTTCCTTACTGTCGGCTGTTGTTTGACATCATCATCAAGCATTTTAATACCGTTTTTAGTCATAATAATTACCTTTTTTTTCATTAAACGTCCTGCAGCCTTTTTAAAGGAGCTTTTACTCATGCCTAAAATTCTATTGATTTCTTCAGGACTGCTGTCATCGTTTAAAGATAAGGTGCCCTTGTTTTTGATCAATACTTTTAAAACTTTTTCTCCATCTTTGTCTATTTGAAGTCTTGGAGCATCTTTAAGGCTTAAATCCAATTTCCCATCTTCCTTTATATTGCTGACTCTCACTTCAACTAACTGTCCTGAATGAAGAGGCTTTACAATTTCGCCCTCATGTATTAAGCCTAAATACTTGCCGTCAACTGCAACCATTGCACCAAGACCTCTCTTTAAGCTGAATATCGTACCTTTTACATTGTCATTAACCTTATAAGGAGAATCCGTTCTCAATACTTTAAACAAATTCATGGTTGCACAAAGTCTGTCCGACTTGTCAATATAAAGACCAACCATGTATTCTCCGTTTAATTTAATATCACCTATCTGTTCCTTAAAGGGCAGGAATAAGTCTTTTTCCAGACCCCAATTAAGAAATGCTCCTATCCTCGACATCTCGACAACCTTCAAGGATGCAATTTCACCCATTGTTATTTTTGGTCTCTTTACAGTGGCAATAATTCTATCATTAGAATCTCTGTAAATAAATACATTTATTTTATCTCCTATTTTTGTGTCTGAAGGAACCTGCTTTATTGGAAGCAATACCCTGTCTTCAGGTTTTTCATTATCTTCACTTTTTAAATAGACACCGATGTCTACTTTTTTAGCAACTTCTAATTCCTGCATTTCTCCTAATTTAATCATATTTTCTCCTATAGTTATTAGCTGATCTC
>JAQVRY010000063.1:0-2673 GCA_028700795.1 Tissierellia bacterium
GCATGCAGTTAAGAATGCTGCAATAAAAATAATCAATATCAGAGATATTATTTTATTATGAGCCAATTTCATACCCTCCTCACGCCTTATATATATTATTATATTTAGCATGTACCGAAAGTATGACTTTAAATAATTAAAAATTAACCCCGCATCTTTATTATTCCGGACATTAGACCTCTTTTCCCTTTTTGGCCTCTGTGTGAAAAGAACAAATCATTTCGACATTTCGTGCATATACCTGCAACATCAATGTTTTTTTCATTCATTCCTTCTTTTATCATATTGTATTTATTGATTCCCCACAAATCAAAATGATACTTCTCTCCCTTTATTATCATAAAATCTTTATATTTTATATCTGCGGAGATAAACATATCTGCAACATCCTTATCAACTTCAAAACAACACTGCCCCAAAGAAGGACTTATGGCTGCCTTTAATTCTGAAGGATTGCTCCCAAGGTCTGCTAATGCCTTAATCATTTTTCCTGTAATATTTGTCATTGTTCCTCTCCATCCTGCATGACTAAGTCCAATTATTTTTTTTATGGGATCATAAAAGAATACTGCATTACAGTCTGCATGAAATGACATCAATGCAATATTTTTCTTGTCTGTATAAAGACCGTCTATATTCGTGTATTTAGCTTTCTTCATAATTCTACCCTTATCTTTTTCAGTTACATACCTGATATTATCGGAATGAGATTGAAATGTTTTGACAATGTCCTCTGCATTAATATTTAGATATTCAGTCATTATATAGTAATTTTCTCTTACATCTTCTTCTTCATCACCTGTATTGAAACCTAAGTTCATGGATTCAAAGTCACCTTTGCTGACACCGCCTTTTCTTGTGGTAAAGCAGTGAAAAAGGTCATCATATTCATCCAAAATCGGAAAAGTCAAATATACAAAGTCTTCTATTTTATTTATTTTATACATAATAATTCCTCTCTTAATAAGTTCATTATGGAATTCATATACTATGAAAAATAATAAAATATCCGCTCTCGGTTTCGGCCACGAATAATTCTATGAGCTCATTCCGGCCAAAAATTCTACAGCTTGCAAACTCGCTCCGCTCAAACAGTGCAAGCAGCTTAACGAATTTTTAACCTGCATTCGCTAAGAATTATAGTCGTGTCCTGCAAATGTTCGCTAAATATTTTATTATTTTTCTCAATATTTAAAAATTGAAATATATTTTATTAATTATACCATATTACATAAAATTTTTTATATGATTTTATATAAACATATGTTAAAATAATTGTGTACCTTTATATTTGACTTAAATAATAAAAAACAACCAAGACAGTCAAGGAGGCTCATATGATTATTTCACCTGTTTTTGATAAAGAAAGCAGCAAACCATTATATATACAATTGTATGAATACATTAAGACAGAAATAACCTCCGGTTTATTGAAACCTGATTCTAAGCTGCCTTCAATCAGGGAGGCCTCCTCCACCTTAAATTTAAGTAAAACAACAATCGAAAATGCATACAGCCAATTAGTGGCAGAAGGTTATATAGATAATTATCCAAAAAGAGGTTACTTTGTTTGCGATTTAAGCGAATATAATTTTGATATTGAGGTAAATAAAAATATAGTTGAATACCACGATGAAATAATATACTTAAATGATGGTGTTGATAAAGGCAGCTTTGATATTTCTACTTGGAAAAGATTGTATAACAAAGTAATTTCAGATTCTAAAACAAATATACACAATAGTTGTTCAACTCAAGGAGAGAAGTTTTTAAGAGAAGAAATTGCAAATTTTGTAAATACAATGCGCGGCGGGCACACCGATTCCAGTCAGGTAATTGTGGGAGCAGGTGTTCAGTATTTATTGGGAATATTAATTGGAATCATAAAGGAAGACTATAATACTGTTGCAATTGAAAAGCCCGGATTTAACAAAGCAGAATTTATTTTTGAAGACTACCTGTTTAACATAAGACATATTAAAATTACTGATGATGGCTTTCCCATTCACGAGCTTAGGAAAAGTGATGCTGAAGTAATATACATCAGTCCCTCTCACCAATATCCCCTTGGAACCATAATGCCTGTTAATAAACGAATGGAATTGCTGGATTGGGCTTACAAAAAAAATGGTCTCATCATTGAGGATGATTATGATTCCATGATTAGGTACGGAGGTATGCCCATACCAAGCCTTCAAGGTCTTGACAAAAATGATTGTGTTGTCTACTTAGGCTCTTTTTCGAAAATGCTGCTTCCATCTCTGAGAATCAGCTTCATGGTTATACCAAAAAAACTGCTGCCCAAATATAATGAAATAAAAGACCGATATACACAATCAACTTCAAAAATTGACCAAATAGTTCTTGCAAATTTTATGAAGGACGGATATATGGTTAAACATCTTCGTAAGATTAAACGTATATACAAAAAGAAAAATTCTTCACTTATATCCAACTTTAAGAATTTTTTTGAAGATACAGTAGAAGTGATAAGTTCTGATTCCGGCCTTCATATTGTTTGTGAAGCTAATACAAAAAAGGATAAGCAACATATAATAAAAGATGCGCAAAATTCACGCATCCTTATAAACATTATACGAATTAAGAACAACAATGTCATGTTTTCCTTAAACTACAGCGGAGTAGACTTAAATAAAATAAATGAATTCACCA
>JAQVRY010000063.1:2773-8237 GCA_028700795.1 Tissierellia bacterium
CAACATATAATAAAAGATGCGCAAAATTCACGCATCCTTATAAACATTATACGAATTAAGAACAACAATGTCATGTTTTCCTTAAACTACAGCGGAGTAGACTTAAATAAAATAAATGAATTCACCATCCTTTTAGGAAAGGTTTTGTTCGAATAAAATTCCAGAATTTTTAAACAAATCCTTGTACAACTCACCTACCAATAACGGTATGAATGAAAATGCCGTTACAATCTGCCAGTCACGGAGAGTGAGAGGCACTACATCAAATATTTCATTCAATACAGGTATATATAAAACCACAAATGTAAGCATGAAGGATACAAAGACTGCCTGAATCATTCTTATGTTGGTGAAAAATCCTATTTTGAACAAAGTATAATTCTGAGACCTTGAAGAAAAAGCTCTTAATAGCTCAGACAAAATCAATGTTGTAAAAACTACTGACCGTGCATGAATTAAACCGCTTCCTGTTCCATACATTCTCATTGCCCAATAGTACGAAAGAAGTGAAGCGAATGATATGGCAATTGCCTGAAACACAATCCCTCCAAGCATTTCTCCATCAAGTATTGCTTCCTTTGTACTTCTCGGAGGCTGTTTCATAATGCCCGGCTCTGCATTTTCAACTCCCAATGCCATTGCAGGAAAGCTGTCTGTAACAAGGTTCAGCCATAAAAGCTGTATGGGAAGGAGTGGAACCTCCCATCCTAACAAAATACTTATAAATACAAGCAGAATTTCACCTATATTGCAGCTTAATAAAAAGAATACAAATTTCTTAATATTAGAAAATATTATTCTTCCTTCTTCCACGGCATTTACTATGGTTGCAAAATTATCATCCGTAAGTATTACTTCTGCAGTGTTTTTAGCCACGTCCGTACCTGTAATACCCATTGCAACGCCGATGTCCGCCTTTTTAAGTGCAAGAGCGTCATTGACCCCATCCCCCGTCATGGATGTAATATGTCCGTTTTCCTTTAAGGCTGTGACTATTTTAACTTTATGCTCCGGTGATACCCTTGCATAAACTTTAGTTCTTTTTACAACCTCCCTTAACTTTTCATCTGAATATTTATCGAGCTCCTCACCCATTATTGCCTGACCTTCATGCTCAACCATTCCTAATTCCTTTGCAATGGCATAGGCTGTTTCCTTGTAATCCCCTGTAATCATTACAGTTTCAATTCCAGCTTGTCTGCAATGAGCAATGGACTCTTTTACCTCAGGTCTGGGTGGGTCAATCATTCCTACTAAACCTACAAATATCATATCATTTTCGACCTGTTCAAATGTAGGATGCTCAGGCAGTCTGTCCCATACCTTGTATGCTGCTGATAGAACTCTTAGGGCTGACCGTGCAAACTTAGTATTTACAGATACTACCTTCTGTTTTAATTCTTTATTAAAGTCAACAATTCTACCATTAAGTGCAATTTTATTACATTTATTTATAACTATGTCCGGAGCACCCTTTGTGAATGAAACAATTTTCCCTTCAATATAATTTGAGTGGAAGGTTGTCATCATCTTCCTTCCTGAATCAAAGGGAAGCTCAGCAATTCTTGGATAAATCATGTTAAGCTGTTCAGATGTTTGTCCTAACTTCCCTGCAAAAGCAACGATTGCTCCTTCAGTAGGGTCACCTATAATTTTATAAGAGCCTGTTGAATCATCAAGTTTTGCATCATTTGATAAAATACCTACGGATATTAAATTCCTTAAATTAGGAAGCGAATTTATACCGATGCTCCTTCCGTTAAGCTTTACATCTCCTTTAGGCTCATATCCGATACCTTCAACATCCAAAATTCTGTCATCAACATATGCTTTTACCACAGTCATTTCATTTTGTGTCAATGTCCCGGTCTTGTCTGAACAAATGACCGATGTGGCACCCAATGTTTCAACAGCTAAAAGTTTCTTAACAATGGCATTCTTCCCTGCCATTCTGTTCATTCCAATAGCCAAAACAATTGTAACTATTGCAGGCAAACCCTCCGGTATTGCTGCTACTGCAAGACTTATGGAAGTTAAAAGCATGTTTAAGGCTTGTCTTCCTTGAAGCATGCCCACTACAAATACTATTATGCAAATAGCAATTGTCAACGTTCCAAGAACCTTCCCAAGCTGATTTAATTTTATTTGCAGGGGAGTTTCTTCTTCGCCATATGTTTGTATTTTTACAGCAATATTACCGATTTCCGTATTATGTCCCGTACATGTTACTACACCCTTGCCTCTGCCGTAAGTTACGATTGTGCTTGAGAACGCCATATTATGCCTGTCCCCAATTCCAACGGGGCCTACTATTTTTGCTTTTGCATCCTTCTCTACAGGAACCGATTCTCCTGTTAAAGAAGCTTCTTCAATCTTTAAATTTGAGCTTTCAAAAAGTCTTAAGTCAGCAGGAATTATGTCTCCTGCCTCTAACACTACCACATCTCCGGGAACAATTTCTGCCGCAGGAACTACAGTTAAATTGCCTTCCCTTACAACCTTTGCATTGGGGGCGCTCAGCCTTTGCAAAGCTTCTACCGACTTTTCCGCCTTTCCTTCCTGGTAAATTCCAAGCGCAGCATTTATAACTACTATTGCTAAAATTATTATTGCATCTTCTCTTTCACCTACAAATGCAGATACACCTGCTGCTATAAGCAAAATAATGATTAAGAAATCTGCAAACTGAGCTGCAAATTTATTGAAAAAACTCTTTTTAGCCTGTTCTTCCAATTCATTTTTGCCATACTCCTCAATTCTTCTTTTAGCTTCTTTTTCACTTAATCCTGCACTTAAACCTGTGTTTAGTTCTTTTAAAACTTCATTTTTGCCTTTGTTATACCATTCCAAATTATTTTCCTCCCCTAATAAGTTGTCTATATTGGTATAATATATTGGCAAATTTTTTATTTATTACATAAATTTATCCAACCCTTACCTAATCAAATTAATAAAAAATACCCTCCAAAATTAAAGGAGAGTATTACTATCCTTTTCCCCAAGTATTTGCCCCATTCGCACTCCCATCAAGGAGGACATCATCAACCCTCTTGTCCAGCCGCTTGCATCGCCCAAACAATATAAATTTTTGATATTTGTTTCAAATTCCGCACTTAATTCGACCTTGTTACTGTAAAACTTTACTTCAGGCGCATAAAGAAGAGTTTCCGTTCCGGCAAACCCCGGAACCACAACATTTAATGCCTCAATAAAATTCAAAATATTAGTCATAGTTCTGTATGGCAGGGCTGAGGTTATATCTCCTGCAACTGCATCCGGCAATGTTGGTTTCACATTTGACCTGGACAGTTCATGATCCCATGTTCTTTTACCGTCCAGAATATCACCGTATCTTTGAACAAGAATTTTTCCGTCCCCAAGCATGTTTAAAAGCTCTGCAACCTTTGCACCATATTTAATCGGTTCATTAAAAGGATACCTAAAATTATGCGAGCTTAAAATAGCTAAATTTGTATTATTTGTTTTCCTGTCCTTATAGGAATGCCCGTTAACAACTGCAAGATTATTGTCGTAATTTTCCTGACTTACATAACCACCCGGATTCTGACAGAAGGTTCTAACCTTATCTCTAAAAGGGCGAGGATAACCGATTAATTTCGATTCATACAAAATATTATTTACCCTTTCCATTACTTCATTTCTTACTTCAACCCTAACCCCTATGTCAACAGTACCGGCTCTGTGGGCTATGTTATGCTTAACACAAATAGATTTAAGCCAGTCCGCTCCCTTTCTGCCCGCTGATATAACAACAGTATCAGCATAAATTTCTTCACTGATATTTTTCTTTGACGAGTCAGTAACCACAACACCTTTAATCCTACCATCTTCAACTAAAATATCAGCAGCCTCTGTGTTAAATTTAATTTCAACACCTTTATCAATTATATATTTCTCAATTTTTTTATAGATTTCTTGAGCCTTTTCTGTTCCTAAATGTCTTATAGGACAATCCACAAGCTTAAGTCCGGCTTCAATAGCTTTTCTTCTTATTTCCTTAATTTCTTCTTTTGCTTCAACACCTTCAACCCTGCTGTCAGCTCCAAATTCAAGATAAATTGAATCTGTGTATTCAATCATCTGCTGTGTAAAATCATATCCTATTAATTCAGGCAAGTCTCCACCCACCTCCGGGCTTAAGGACAGTTTGCCGTCAGAAAATGCACCTGCTCCTGCAAAACCCGTTGTAATGTTGCAATAAGGCTGACAGCTGATACATTTTTTAGTTATATCCTTCGGACAATTTCTCTTTTCAATTGCCTTTCCTTGTTCAATTATCATTATTTTTTTATTAGGGTTTTCCCTGTTTAACTCCAAGGCTGTAAATATCCCTGACGGGCCTGCCCCTACAATAACCAAATCATATTTCATAGTTTTCTCCTTTGTTTTGTCATCCTCAGCGATAGCGAAGGATCTCACTTTTACTAATCTACCAATACCACATCATTCTCATTAAGCCCCGACAATACTTCCGCATTTTTGTCATCCTCAAGGCCGGTTGTTATTTCAGTTTCTACTTCATTATTCCCGCTTATAACAGTCACATATTTCTTATGCTCCTTTTCATAAACAGTATCCTTATCAACTAATAATACATTGTTTTTCTCCTGCAATACAATTTCTACATCAACCTCCGAGCCTAACTTATAGTCTGTGTCATCCAAATCTGCCTCAATTCTCACACGTTTTTGTTCAACGCCAAGGTCTGAAATTTTTGCTTGAGCTTTTGGGTAAACTCTGCTTATTACTAATTCATTTATAACTTCATCATCATCCATAACATTAAAATTCATTCCTTTTGTAACTTCCATGGCATCTTCAGCCAACACCTCTACATAAATGCCAAGGTTTGAGTCATCTTGAATTTCAACTGTCGGAACCCCTGCCTGTGTCATACTTCCTTGATGTACATTTAATTCGGTAATAACACCATCAAATTCAGCTTTTACGGAAGCTTGCTCTATGTTTTTTTGAAGAATTTTTATTTGTATCATTACTTCATCAATTTGAGCTTCATATTGTTTCTTTACATTGGAGGAAACCCCTTTAACCAACAAACCATAATTGTTGTTTGCTTCCTGGAGCTGGTTTTCCAAAACTAAAACATTATTTTTTGCTTCATCATATTCCACTTGGCTGACAGCATTATTTTCGTACAATGTTTCTATTTTCTTAAGACTATTTCGTGCAAAACTCAAATTAGTTTCAATGGTGCTAATATTAAGCTTCAAATTTGAAATTTCTTGAAAATCAGCACCTTTGATAGATTCATTATATGTTGCAGTAATTACTTCAATTTGCTTATTTGCTCTTTCAATTTCCAAATCATAATTGTTTTCATAAATTAAAATTATGTCACCCTTTTTTACCCTATCTCCCACAGAAACATTAAGAGTATCAACTCTTTGGCTCATATCCGAATAAAAGGTATTAACTCTTTTTG
>JAQVRY010000064.1:0-3466 GCA_028700795.1 Tissierellia bacterium
ATGAAATCTTTTAGAGATATTTTTCAGTTCACAAATATATTCCATATTTACCTCCGTTATACTGTAACTCCTTAACATTATGTTATTCAAATCGAAAGAATAAGTTAATGATAATTGAAATTAAAAAGGTATGGGAACACACCTCTCTATTTAGATAAAATCCATGTTGTAAGGAGGAATGTCCCCAAATAGAATACATTAGTGAATGTGACTGTGAGATTCCATAACAAAAAAAGTTTTGTATATATTTAATTATTTAAGTAAAACTATAGAAAAAGGCGGTGAGATTATGTTTAAGAAGTTAACAAATAAATTGAAAATGAAAAATAAAAGACCTACAAATCCAGGGAATGTATATATTCCCGGTGAATTCGAAGTGCAAGAGCGAAAAAAAGACGTTGATGAAAATGAAAAATAACTGCGAGATGCCCTAACACTATTTTTTAGCCCTACCCCATATGTTCGGGGACATTTCTTCAATACTATCCCGCGCAGGTCACTTTGTATTGAAGGTGTGTCCCCCTTCCTTTTCTTTTAAGAATTGTGTCAATTTATCTATTTTATTTAGAACCTCATCGTTTACCGCGTGTTCAATTATTTCGGTTTGTTCCAAGATATTTTTCTTTACTCCTATGCATTCCAAAAATTCAAAAATTATCCTGTGCCTTTCTAACAATTTACTGCCTATATTCCTTCCCTTTTCAGTAAGTTTAATGAATCCGTATTTTTCATAAAAAACATAATTGTCCTTGGCTAGTCTTTTTATCATTTTTGTAGTTGAAGGAGGTTGTACATTTAATGCCAAAGACAATTCACTTACTCTTACTTCATCTGATTTTTCAGACAATCTATATATCATTTCTATATAATCCTCCATTGATGATGAAAGGATTTCTTCATTTTTTATTTTATAACCTTTTACCGTATAAAATTCTTCTTTCATAATTCCTCCTAAATATGTGTCAAAATTCAAATAATGTCATATTATAGTTTAAGAATGTTAGCTTTGGCTAACATGTTCTAAGAAATTTTATGCAGTTATATTTTAAATATTACAGGAGTTAAATATGAAATTAGTTGATGTTGGTGTTGGAAGAACAGTTAAGGTTGAACAAAACTCTGCCCATGATTATTTAAAAGAAAGATTTCTTGCTTTAGGGCTGACAAAAGGTGCAGATGTGGAAGTGTTAAGAAAAGGTCCAAAAAACAATTTAACGGTTTATAGAATAAGAGGAGCAATGATTGCTCTTAGAAATGAAGAATCAAAGTTTATTGAAGTTTTATAGGGGGGGTGGCATTATGGGACTTACAGCACAATCTGTAAGAATGGAATCATTGAGGGATATTTATGAAATAGAAAAAAATGAAACCCAATATGTTGTAGCCTTAGCAGGAAACCCTAATACAGGCAAAAGTACGGTTTTTAATTATTTAACAGGACTTAATCAGCATACGGGAAATTGGCCGGGTAAGACAGTTGTTTCTGCAAGAGGCCAGTTTAAATACAAAAAGAATGAATATATTATGGTTGACCTGCCCGGCTCCTATTCATTGTTTACCGCATCTAAGGATGAAGAAGTTACAAGAGATTTTTTATGTTACGGCAATTTTGATGCGGTGGTAGTGGTTGCTGATGCCACATGCATTGAAAGAAATTTAAACTTGGTTTTTCAGGTATCAGAACTTACTAGCAAATTAATACTTTGCATTAACCTGATAGATGAAGCAAAGAAAAAAAACATTGAAATTGACAAGGAAGGACTCGAGAAGGAATTAAAAATACCAATTGTACTGACTTCTGCAAGGAATGGTTATGGTATGAATGAACTAAAGAATTTAATTGAAAAAACATCACAAAAAGACGATAAAGAGGCAGCTGAAAAATCATTATATTTTAAACAGGATGAAAAACTACGGGAAAAAATTTCAGAAGATAATTATAATTATGCTAATGAATTAAAACAAAAATATATAAAGGAGGATATTAAAAAACTCAACAGAGACAAAAGAATCGACGATATAATTACATCCAAAAAATTCGGAATACCAATTATGCTTTTTTTGTTGGGGATAATTTTTTGGATTACAATTCAAGGAGCAAATTTACCTTCACAGGTTTTAAGTGATATATTATTTGGATTTCAATATAAGTTAAACGACATTTTTATAGGCTTTGGTGTAAATGATTTTTTGCGAGGTATTTTAATTGACGGAATGTACCGAAGTCTTGCTTGGGTAGTTTCTGTTATGCTTCCTCCAATGGCAATATTTTTCCCCCTATTTACTCTTTTCGAAGACTTAGGGTATTTGCCACGAGTTGCTTTTAATTTAGACCACATGTTTAAAAAAGCAGGTGCCCACGGTAAAATGTGTCTTACTATGTGTATGGGTTTTGGATGCAATGCTGCAGGAGTTATAGGATGCAGAATTATTGACTCTCCACGGGAAAGATTAATTGCCATAATTACTAATAACCTTGTTCCCTGCAACGGAAGGTTTCCGCTGATAATAGTTTTATCGGCAGCGTTCTTTGCATTTACCGGCACATTTATTGACGGTATTATTCCTGCATTGTTTATAACTCTAATGGTCTTATTAGGTGTGTTTTCAACATTAACAGTGTCCTATTTATTATCTAAAACCTTATTGAAAGGGATTCCCTCTACATTTACCTTGGAGTTGCCACCATACAGAGCACCTCAGGTAGGCAGAATAATTTACACATCACTTATTGACAGAACCATTTTTGTATTATCAAGAGCGGCAGTTGTTGCAGCACCTGCCGGAGCAATTATATGGCTTTTAGCAAATATTTATGTAAAAGATTTTAGTATATTAAATCATATGGCTAATTTTTTAGACCCTTTAGGAAGGGCAATCGGCATGGACGGATTCATACTTATTGCTTTTATTGCAGGTTTTCCTGCAAATGAAATAGTAATTCCGGTTCTATTAATGGCATATATGTCTAAAGGTGCCTTGACAGATTTTGAAAGTATTAATTCTTTAAGACAAATACTAATATCTAACGGTTGGACTGCATTAACCGCCATAAATATGATGTTGTTTTCGCTTCTGCATTGGCCATGCTCAACGACATTATTGACAATAAAAAAAGAAACCGGCAGTTTAAAATGGACTTTAGCAGCATTTATAATCCCCACCGGGATTGCATTTTTAGTATGTTTTGTAACCGCTTCAGTTTATAGGTTAATTTGGCAGTAATTATCCACAAGGGTACAACTTGTGTCATTGCTATGAATAACCCTTTTAATTGTCATTCTGAGGGCTAGCCCGAAGAATCTCAGAATTTAAAAGATGAGATCCTTCGCTTAAGCTCAGGATGACAAAGCGGAACATATTTGTTTAAAGTGATAGCTATCGGCGGATGACATAAAGGATTTGAGCAAAGCTCAAATCCTTTAATTAATTGTTTATTAAATTTTCTATTCTTCTTCTAACCTTT
>JAQVRY010000064.1:3566-7973 GCA_028700795.1 Tissierellia bacterium
CAGGATGACAAAGCGGAACATATTTGTTTAAAGTGATAGCTATCGGCGGATGACATAAAGGATTTGAGCAAAGCTCAAATCCTTTAATTAATTGTTTATTAAATTTTCTATTCTTCTTCTAACCTTTTCTTCTCCCATTATCTGCTGCAGCTCCCACACGTCCGGTGATGATGCACGACCTATAATTGCTATTCTTATAACGGTACTTACATCTCCCACATGTCCTTTGTACATATCAGGATTTTTCTTGTAATCCTTCGGCTTTGCAGCATATCCGTTTTCAGATGCAATTACTCTTATTTTCTCAAACCACTGACTTTGGTCGTCACTGTGGTCGTATGTTTTTAAGTAAGCTTGAAGGAGTTTCTTAGCTTCTTCATCATTGATATTTTCAGGATAACCATCAACAATATTAAAATATTCATCAAAGTAATAACTTATGAAATCCAGTATTTGTTCACAATACATCAAATCCTTGCGAGGGTTTTTCCCTTCTCTTCCCACAGATAATAATTTTATCACTTCATCTTTGTTTGAGTATAGCATTCCGGCAGCTTCTTTTTTGTACTCATTTGCCCAGTTAAGTAAAAATTCATATATTTCAACTGCAGGGATTTTTAATAGAACATCCTTACAAATGTTGTTTAACTTATCTAAATCAAATAATGCTCCTGAATTGCTCATTTTTCCCAAGGTGAATTGAAAATCATCAATCGGACTGTCAGGATTTTTCATTCTCCACTCTTCGAAGTTTGAATTTAAAATAGTAAGAAGGTATTCACGAACAGCTTTGGGGTGATAACCTAATTCTCTGTAATATCCCAATCCTAATTCAGGGTCTTTCCTTTTTGAAAGCTTTCTTTTAGCTCCGTCATCCATTTTCATTAAATGTGCCGTATGGCAATAAACAGGCGTTTCCCAGCCTATTGCTTTAAATATTTCATAATGAATAGGAAGTGTTGAAAGCCATTCTTCTCCTCTTACAACATGAGTTATGCCCATCAGGTGGTCATCTACCACATGTGCAAAATGATATGTAGGTATGCCGTTTGTTTTTAACATTACAATATCTTGATAATTTACAGGATTTGACAAACGTCCTCTTATGGCATCATATATTTCAAAGGTTCCTTCTTCTGTTCCTTCAGAGCGAAATCTTATAACAAATTCTTCATTATTGTTTAAGTGCTGCTGAACTTCTTCTAATGATAAATTTCTGTCTCTCGCCCACTTGCCGTAATATCCGGTATTTACATTTTCTTTTGCTTGTTCTTTCCTTAATTCTTCCAATTCCTCTTCAGTGCAAAAACAAGGATAAGCTCTGCCTATTTCAACTAAGTATTTAGCACAGCACTGGTATATTTCAGCTCTGTTGCTTTGAAAATATGGTCCGTAATCTCCTGTTTCTCCTTCAATTCCTGCACCTTCATCAAATTTCAAGCCGAAGAATTCTAAAGATGTAATTATTGTTTCAACAGAACCTTCAACCTTTCGTTTTTCATCGGTATCTTCGATTCTAAGCAGAAAAACACCACCGCTTTGATGTGCCAAACGTTCATCAACAAATGCTCCGTAAAGATTTCCTAAATGAATAAATCCTGTTGGACTTGGTGCCAATCTTGTTACTTTGGCTCCTTCAGGCAATTTGCGCTTTGGATATGCTTCATTTTCATAATATTCAATAGTCTTTGTTATATTTGGATATAACAATTCTGCCAATTTTTTATAATCCATTACTACCTCCATTATTCCTTTTTGAAGGGGACGGGGTTGTTGTCACATTATGACATTAACCCCGTCCCCTTGTCATTCTTTTTCCTTAGACTTCCTTTATAACCCATAGGGGAGTCGAACCCCTGATTCCACCGTGAGAGGGTGGCGTCTTAACCACTTGACCAATGAGTCTCTTTTTTAGGGACATTCGGTGTGTCCCAAGTACGGGGACATTGAGTGTCCCTATGCTTTTTTTATTATATAACAACCTGTTGTTTTTGTCTATATTTTTTTGGGGTAGATATTTACTAGATATCTAAGGCAATTTATTATAGTAGTTTGCCAGCATTTATTGATTGCTTTTCTTAACAATCACCACAGCAATGTCCGCCCACATCCCCTTCTTTAACCATCAATGTTTTATCATTTGATACTTTCATGAATCCTATATTTTCTAATATCTTATCTATACTTTCATCTGCTTCCATGTAAGTTTTTTCGGCACCGATTGTAACTGCCTTTCTTACAAGCAGCCTAACAAGCAAATCCTCATAGTTTAAGCCTCTGAATTGCTTTTTAACACATAATATATCAATAAAGTATTTACTGTCTTTAAATGTCAGTCTTGCTGTTCCTGCAGGCTCATCATCTTCATACAAAACAGCATTAAAAGCAAATTCATCATAAAAATCAGTAATATCTTTTTCTTTGTTTTCTTCAGATAATACTTCCTTTCTGATATCTAAGACATCGTTTAAGTTATCATTACCTTGAAACCACCTTGTAGAAATCATAGTGCACCTCACCGTTTTTCTACAATTATATCATTTATTTATAAGGGTGACAAGGGGACGGGGTTGTTGTCCAAGTCCCCTCTGTCATGGAGGTAAAGTAGTTTATTCTATGTTTTGTGCTGCATGCTCTCCTGCTAAACGTCCGCTTGTTACTGCGAATTGAACAGCGCTTCCCGTCATATATACTTGATTATAAAGTACTCTATTTGCACACTCCCCTCCTGCATACAAATTATTTATAATACTTCCGTCTTCACGCAACACCTGATAGTTTTCATTTGTTTTTACTCCACCGAAAGTTCCCATAGTTACCGGATAGATTTTCATTGCATAGTATGGCGGTGTTTCCATAGGCACCAAGAAATCACTGCTCTTGCCTAATGAATCCGTCCCTTCCTCTGCACCTTGGTTATACTCTGACATTGTTTGTGCAAGTGTTTCTCCGGGCACTCCCATTGCTACACCTAATTCTTCATATGTTTCTGCCTTAACAACTTCCCCTGAATCCAAGGCTTCTTCCAATGATTCTATAGTATGCATATTTGCATCATTTGAATCTAAAATTAACCATGGCGTTTCCTGCTCGGCAACAACATTTGTAATTATTGCATAGTGTGATTCTTCGTTAACAAAACGCTCACCCATTTCATTAACATAAACTTTTGTCCAGTCCCATGCTAATCCGCCGGTTCCTGATACTTTAGAGCCAAAAGAAAGGCCTATAACCCATGGCTCCTCATACAAAGCAGCTCCAATTTTTTCCGCCATCATTATACCATCTCCGGTAGTTCCGGCAGACGCAGCGCTTAATTCAACTGAACCCACAAACTCAGGAACAAATCTTTCTAATAAATCTTCATTTTTAGCAAAGCCGCCTGCTGCTAAAATTACCTTCTGTGCATTAATAGTAATTTTGCCGTCCTTGCCTTCAGCCACAACACCGATGACATCTCCGTCATCATTAGTAATCAATTCTGTTACCTTTGTTTCAGTCTTTATCTCAATATTGTTTTCTCTTGCAAAATTTTCAATGTTTAAAATTAAAGCTGCACCATTTGTTCTGCCCTCAACTTCTGCAGGCCTGTGAAGTCTTTCTACAGGATCAACTCCATAGCCCCCTATACCTTCATACTCATGCCCGACATAATCAACAAGCCATTCAGTTGTCACTACAGCTTCGTCCATAAATCTGTCCACCACATCATAATCAGGGTAAATGCTGTTAGCTCCTATGGATGAACGCTCTTTCCAAAGTTCCATCCATGATTCTTTTGAATCAGTTATCCCTAATTCACGCTGAAATTTAGTATCTGTGGCAGAAATACTACCACCTGATAAAGCTGTAGAGCCTCCTGTTAGTGCAAGCTTTTCCAAAACTATTACATCTGCGCCGTTTTCATTAGCTGAAACAGCAGCAGTTAAACCTGTTCCGCCTGCCCCTACAACAACTATGTCAGTTGTTAATTCCGTTTCTTGGTCCGGAGTTTCTGGAGTTTCTTCATTTTCCGGTGGTGCAGGTTCTTCTGTAGGTGTACAACCGACAACACTTAATACCATAGACATAGTCAATAAAAAACTTAGTATTATTTTCACAGTATTTTTTCTCATAATTTCTCCTTTACTTGTATTTATAGTTATATATGTTAGGTTTTACAAAAACAAATGAGATATTCATTGATATTCATTGTTTTAATAAATTTTAAGCAATTTGGTTATATAAAGAAAGAATAAAGCTTTAAGTTAAATAATCTTAACAAAAATAATGTTGAAATAATTATTAATGTATGTTAAAATAATAACATATCTAAGCTTAAGGAGCTTCTAAGAGCAAGGAATACATAATAATATTTAAAGTATTATTCCTTGTGGTGCAAGGAATTTTTTTATTGAGGTGTATATG
>JAQVRY010000065.1:0-1138 GCA_028700795.1 Tissierellia bacterium
TTGATATAAAGGTTGAATTAGATTCAAGGGCAGAAAAAATTGGATATAAAATCAGAGAAGCTCAGATGAAAAAGATTCCATACATGTTTGTTGTAGGGGAAAAAGAAGCTGAAAATAACACCGTTTCCGTAAGAGAAAGGCAGCAAGGGGATATTGGAAGCATGAGCGTTGCCGAAATAAGCAGCATTATTTTAAATAAAATACAGAACAGGGAAAATGACTCTCCACAGTTAGTGTGATTGCAAAATATATGTTGAATTTTACCGACATTTTATATATTATATAGATATAATATAAATTATGGGGGTAATAAGGTAAACATGAAAACAGTATATTCGGATGCTCAATACCATATTAATATGAAAGAAGGAGATGTGGGCAGATATGTATTATTGCCCGGAGATCCTAAAAGGTGCAGCAAAATTGCCAAATATTTTGATGCTCCCGTGTTAGTTGCAGACAAAAGAGAATATGTAACATATACAGGCTATCTTGACGGAGTGAAGGTAAGTGTAACATCAACTGGAATAGGAGGTCCTTCTGCTTCAATTGCAATGGAAGAATTGGCAAACATAGGAGCGGATACATTCATAAGAGTCGGTACGTGCGGAGGTATGAATGTTGATGTTATGGGCGGTGACTTGGTAATTGCCACAGGGGCAATCCGTATGGAAGGAACAAGCAGAGAATATGCACCCATAGAATTTCCTGCAGTTGCTGATTTTGGAATTGCTAATGCTTTGGTAAAAGCTGCAGAAAATTTAAACAAAAAATATCATGTGGGTGTTGTTCATTGCAAGGATTCCTTTTACGGACAGCATGACCCGGAATCAAAGCCTATAGGCTATGAATTAACAAATAAATGGGGTGCATGGCTGAAGATGGGTACATTGGCATCTGAAATGGAGTCAGCAGCATTGTTCACAGTTGCAGCATTCAGAAAAGTTAGAGTAGGCTCAGTATTTCTGGTAGTGGCGAATCAAGAGCGAAGAAGGTTAGGCCTTGAGGACCCACAGGAACACGATACTGAAGCAGCTATTGTTACAGCAATTGAAGCACTGCGAATTTTAATAAATGAGGATAAATAAAAAGATTCTTTTCTGTCACTCTCTGACAGGAAAGAATCTTACTTTTACTT
>JAQVRY010000065.1:1238-3458 GCA_028700795.1 Tissierellia bacterium
TAATCGGTGTTTATTGACATTCCAAATTATTCATGATAATATTAATTATCATTAAATTGCAAAAAGGTCGCAACTATGCGGCTTTATTTATGCAACAATAGGAGCAATAATGGAAACAAAAAAATCTAACAATTATAACTTTGCCTTGGACTTGGTAGAAGACGGCAAGGATATTCAAATAGAAGAAATAAAAAAACATCAGCTTCCCCCAAATGTAACTTCAAAAATGCTTTATAACGACATAGTAAAAATAGCATGGCCATCTGTTGTTGAACTTACATTAACTCAACTTGCTTCAATGGTGGACTTGATGATGGTTGGAGGTTTGGGAGCCTGGGCACTAACTTCGGTCGGTCTTACAATTCAACCTAAATTTCTTCTCATGACAGCTTTTATGGCTATGAATGTTGGAGCAACTGCAATGGTGGCAAGATACAAAGGAGCAGGAGATAGTAAAAATGCAAATTTAATTCTTAGGCAAGCTCTAATGATTACTTTTTTATTGTCTTTGATTTCTTCTTTATTAGGTTATATTTATGCAGAAAAATTAATTCTTTTCATGGGTGCTGCTGAAGAAAAAACATTGGAAGGCGGTACTATATATTTAAAAATTCAAATGCTTGGCTTTACATTCATGGCATTGTCTACCACAATCACGGCGACATTAAGAGGTGTGGGAAACTCAAAAACAGCGATGACATATAATCTTATTGCAAATGTTGTAAATGTAGTTTTGAATTACCTTTTGATTGAGGGGCATTATGGTTTTCCGCGATTGGGAGTTGTAGGTGCTTCTTTAGCAACTATCATAGGGCAATTTGTTGCATTCGTTTTTGCTTTAATTTATATTATGAAAGGTGATCAGTATTTGCACCTTAGAATTAAAGACGGGTTTAAACCGGATTCTCGTTCACTGAAGCAAATAACAACCATAGGAGCTCCAGCAATGTTTGAACAGCTGTTGATGCGCGTCGGAGTCATAATATACGTAAGAGCCATTGCAGGTCTTGGTACTGTAGCATACGCAGTTCATCAAGTATGTATGAATATTCAGGCGATGTCATTTATGAACGGACAAGGCTTTGCCGTGTCTGCTACTGCACTTACAGGTCAAAGCTTAGGTAAAAACCGCCCTGATATGGCTCATGCCTATGTCCACAGAACAAGAAGACTTGGGATGTCTGTTTCAATTGTATTAGGAATAATCTTTATATTTTGGGGCGGAAATATAGTTTCCTTGTACAATGATGACCCGGATATAATTTTGCAAGGAGCAAGAATAATGATGTTTGTAGGTTTTACACAGCCCTTGCAGTCTTCCCAGTTTATTTTGTCAGGCTCATTAAGAGGTGCCGGAGATACAAAGGCTACTGCAATTATTACTTTCATAACAGTATTGCTAATAAGACCGTTTTTGGCAATGTATTTAATAAATGTATGGAATATGGGGCTTGAAGGGGCTTGGCTTGCTTTTATAGCTGATCAAACCATACGTTCGGTACTTGTTCTTATCAGGTACAATTCAGGAAAGTGGAAAAGTATAAAAGTCTGATGAAATTCATACCTATTGATATTTCTTAAAATACTTTTTTATATTTTAATCTAATTTTAATTTATCCCTAAAACTTAATTAAGACTATGGTGGTATCTTATGTATAAGAAAAAATAAAAATCTATATATGGGAGGAACTATGAAAGTTACATTAGAACAAATCGACGAGCTTAGAAACAGAGTTAATGTAAGCTACGAGGAAGCTAAAAGAACCCTCGAAAAAAATGACGGGGATTTGATTAAATCAATCATAGAACTTGAAAAGAAAAAAGGGAGAAAAAACGAGAAACATCATGGAAGCTTTACAGTGGCTGTAAATAAGGTTTTGGCTCTTAGGATGTCTATTAAAAACAAGGACGGAAATACAGTCTTAAATATGCCCGTAGTAGTAATATTAGCTGCGTTTTTGATGGCATTTTGGGTTGTAATCTTTGGATTGGTATTGGCAATACTGACATCCTGCAAAATAAATATATACAAGGATAAAGGAATAAATGTAAACAACATAAAGAAAAATATGCAGGAAACGGTTGATAAAATAAAAGATAAGTCGGAAGAAATTTTTAAAGATGATGAAGAAGAGTCAACAGACCCACAAGATGAGTCAGAGAATGAAATAATCATTGAATAAATACAATATCAGGTCTTCGGCCTGATATTTTACATTG
>JAQVRY010000065.1:3558-7878 GCA_028700795.1 Tissierellia bacterium
ATTGATAAATAAGGAAAAAAATAGTACAATAAAACAAAAACGAGGTTATTATGGGTAAGAAGAAAATTTTGATTGTGGAGGATGAGCAAAAAATTGCACGGTTTTTAGAGCTTGAATTTAAATATGAAGGCTATGATGTAATAATAGCAAACAACGGAAGAGAAGGCTTTGAAAAAGGGAAATCCCCTGATGTTGATTTGATAATACTTGATTTAATGCTGCCCGGATTAAGCGGCATTGAAGTATGCAGAAGATTAAGACAAACATCCGATGTGCCTATAATAATGCTGACTGCAAAGGATGATATTTCCGATAAAGTAACAGGGCTTGACATAGGTGCCGACGATTATATGACAAAACCCTTTGCCGTTGAAGAGTTATTGGCACGCATAAGAGTATTGTTAAAAAGGAAATTCCATAAAAACAATGATGAAGATATATTGGTAATCGGGAAGCTAAATTTATGCAAAAACAATTACAAGGTTGAATACGAAAATGAAAATATTGAGCTTACTAAAAAAGAATTCGAATTATTGGAATACCTTATGAGAAACAAAAACATAGTATTATCAAGGGAAAAGATTTTGGACAATGTTTGGGGATATGATTACTATGGAGATACTAATATTATAGATGTATATATAAGATACATAAGAAGCAAGATAGACCAGAAATACAATGTAAGTCTTATTGAAACAGTTAGAGGTGTAGGTTACATTATCAGAGATTGAAGGAAGACAAATGGTAAAGACAATTCTTAGAAAACTGTTAAACTTAATTCTCTATCCATTTAGAATAATTATTAAACTGTTAATAAGTCTATTAAAAAGACTTAAATATTCAATTGCATTTAAAATTTCAACAACGTATTTAATATTATATATTATTATAATCATGACAGTTGCCCTGACTACCTCGGTAGGCTATTTAATATTTGAACTGCAGAAATTTGAAGATACAACTGCAGCAATTGATTCAGAAAACATACTAAGCGGTTTCCCCGACTTTAGCAGTATAAATGTAAAGGAAGAAAGCTTTAATTCCTTTGAAATATTTGATAGTAATCTGAATACATACTTTACAACAGGAAGACCGGGAAGGTATGCGGACAGTATTATTGTCATTGCGGAAAAAATAATTTATGACAATGAATATGTTCATTCGGAAAGCTTTACAAATAATGGTACCCTTTATTATATGAATATAAGTTACCCAATGGAAGATATGCTCAGAGATGCATGGAGAATAAGTTTTATGGTTTTAATATCAGGTGCCATAGGACTTATGTTTTTCGCACCCATTGTATCAAGCACAAGTTACAAACTTATCGGTCCTATTAAGAATATGACTGAAATAACCAAGACTATCACTGTAAATAACATAAACACCAGGCTTGACGTGAAAGGAACAGAGGATGAATTAAAGGAATTGTCCCAAACCTTCAATGAAATGATGGATAGAATAGAAGGGGGATACAAAACGCAGCAGCAGTTTGTTTCAGATGCTTCACATGAACTTAGGACACCCATAGCGGTTATAAAGGGTTATGTGAATATGCTTGACAGGTGGGGGAAAGACGATAAGGCGGTATTGGAAGAATCCATTCAAGCCATAAAAAATGAAACTGAAAATATGCAGGATTTAATTGAAAAATTATTATTTATTGCAAGAAGCGATAGAAACACTTTGAATTTTACAAAGGAAGATTTTAGAATTTGTACAGTTCTTAATGAAATTGAAAAAGAAACAAAGATGATTGATACAACACACAAATTATATTTTAAGTTTTATGAAGATGCAACTATTTACGGCGATAAAATGCGGATTAAACAAGCTATTAGAATATTGATTGATAATGCCATGAAATATACTCCCAACAGCGAATATATTATGGTTTCCGGTTTTATTCAGGATGAATACTATGTTATAAAAGTTGAGGATACAGGTCCCGGAATTCAAAAAAATGATTTGAATAAAATATTTGATAGACTTTATAGGGCTGAACAGTCAAGAAGCAAACAAATAGGCGGTCACGGATTAGGATTGTCAATTGCTAAAATAATCCTATTAGGACATAAGGGTAAAATAATGGTTAAAAGCACACCGGGAAAAGGCTCGGAATTTAACTTGCTATTTCCTTATCTTGACAGTTGATTCAAATTTACTTTAATCGACAAAAAATATCAAAATAAGTCAGAGAAATATCCTTTCCTTAGTAGTATAATAGCTTGTACATTATGCAGAAAGGATGATTTTGTGAATATTCAGTTTATTGAAACGGGACAAGTATTGACAATCAAGCTCAAGGGTGAGCTAGACCACCACAGCGCCGACGAGGCAAGAGTTATGATTGATGAAAAAATTAAAAACGAAAGATACAATAAATTGGTAATAGATTTAAAAGGACTTGATTTTATTGATAGTTCAGGCATCGGGTTTGTAATCGGCCGATATAAAGTCATAAGAAAGCGTAACGGTGTAATAGAAATAGTAAATGCCGGCAAAAAGGTACGAAAGATTTTGGACATGAGCGGCATTGGAAAAATTATTAAAATAAAATAGGGGGACAAAATGCATAATAACTACGTTTATATTAAAATACCAAGCTTATCTGTTAATGAATCTTTCGCAAGGGCTGCTGTTGCAGCATTTTGCTCAAGCTTGAATCCGACAATGAACGAAATATCCGATATTAAGACCGCAGTGTCCGAAGCAGTTACCAATGCAGTGGTACATGCCTATGAAGATGAAATTGGAGAAATTGAAATTCAGTGCAGAATTAAGGGGCAGGTAGTTGAAATAATAATTGAGGATTTTGGCTGTGGAATCGCAGATGTAGAAAAGGCAAGAGAGCCGTTGTTTACAACACGACCGGAGTTAGAACGTTCTGGAATGGGTTTTTCTGTTATGGAATCATTTATGGATGAATTAGTTATATTGTCAGAAAAGGATGTTGGAACAAAGGTTATATTAAGGAAAAAAATAGTTGAAAAAAAACAAAAGACATTAAATGAGGAAATTGATGAAGAAAACTCAGAAGACAATGAATAAAAAGAATGTCATACTGTGCGATAGCGAAGTATCTCTTCATTGAAAACATGAGATTCTTCATTGTATTCAGAATGACAATAACTTTATAAGTTATTTATTTAATGGCTGAAGAGCTAAAAATTAACAAATTTATAATAAAAAGGCACTATTAGTGCTTTTTTTTTGTATTCAAAAATCTTTTTTGTAAATAATACTTATGAGGTGATTAATATGAAAAAAAAGATATTTTTATTAGTAATAATTTTAATTATCGGCTTAACAGCTTTTTATTTCGGTAGCGGAATTGACAGATCCCTAAAAAGAATACCTGAAAGTGCAGTTTTATTATAGCAGAAATTTATTAAGACTTTGCAGGAGGTAAAATGAAATATAATAAAGACAACTATAAAAAAGTAGTTGATGAATTTACACCGAAAAACAATATGTTTAAAAATTGTGTAATGGCGTTTATTTTTGGTGGAGCTATATGTCTGATAGGAGAAATTATAAACGATACCTTTGTTTCCTGGTTAAACATATCAGACGAAGAAGCGTCACCTATGACATCTGTGGTATTAATTGGCATGAGTGCATTGCTTACAGGTTTAGGCTGGTATGATAAATTAGGTAAAATAGGAGGAGCTGGAACGGTAGTTCCAATAACAGGATTTGCAAATTCTGTAGTTTCGCCTGCCTTGGAATTTAAGAGAGAAGGATTTATTCTGGGAACAGCTGCAAATATTTTTAAGTTAGCAGGACCTGTCTTGATATTCGGATACTTTTCTTCATTTATAGCAGGGTTATTAAGCATGGCATTTAAGTAAGGAGGAAAAATGAAAAAGGCAGGAAAAACTTTTATAATTAAAGATGATGTGGTAATAAGAGATACCTACACCATAGTCGGCAGCAAGGAAGGTCAAGGACCTTTGAAGGATAAATTTGATATGGTGATAGAGGATGATTTGTGGGGAGAAGATTCTTGGGAAAAATGCGAATTAAAATTGCAGAAGACAGCAGTAGAAAATTTAAAAAATAAAAATAGTCTAATAAATGAAAATATTGATCTATTACTTTCAGGTGACTTGTTAAATCAAATAACATCCTCTTCATTTGCAGCAAGAGAATTAGAATTGCCATACATAGGTGTTTATGGCGCCTGTTCTACTATGACGTTGACAATGGGATTAGGCGCACTGATAATCGACGGGGGATTTGCTGAAAATGTAATCTGCGTTACGTCAAGCCATTTTTGCAGTGCGGAAAGACAGTACAGACTTCCTCTTGAAATGG
>JAQVRY010000066.1:0-2882 GCA_028700795.1 Tissierellia bacterium
GGGCCAAGTCAAATCCCGGGAAATTCAAATCGACTGTTAAGGATGAATATTATCGAGAAGTTCCTTACGACAATCATTTTATTAATACACAGTATTTTACAAATTCACAGGTTTCGGACTGGATTTCTGCTTTTATTCTAAAGTGGGTATCCGAAGGACGTTTAGAAGAACAAATAGAGGAAGTTGGTCTTATCTTTAAACGGGATAAACTTGCACTTAAAATCAATCCAAACTTTCATAGACTAGACAATGAATTGGAAAGTAAACTATGGGATATGACTATCGAGGCAGCGGGTCCGGATCAAATCCTTTCTGAAAAAGAATTTAATATTTATGTCAAACGAAATATTAATGAATTTAACAATTGGACGAATTCCATAGAAAGCTCTTCCGAAATAGCTATGATAGAAGAAGGTTACCTAGAAGAGTTTACAAGGAAGGTTTTCAAGATCTTTAATCGGAGAGAGCTTATTATCAGTGAGAAAGGTCAAGCCTTAGGGGATAATATTATTGGATTCAAAAACTATCTCAAAGACTTCTCCTTAGTTGGTGAAAGAGAGGTTTCCCATGTAAAATTGTGGCAGGAATTAATGGTGTGGGCTGCCTATATGGGGATTGCCGAAGAAGTTTATGAACAATTAAAGATTGTCAATCCACAAATTGAGTACCAAATGCCTTACAGTCCACAAACAGTAATAATGACTCATCACTTTGCCCGAGCTATTCAATCAACTCAAACAAGCGCCAATACAAGCTCCACTTCATCAAGCTTTGGTGGAGGAGGAGGCAGTTCCTTCGGTGGCGGAGGAGGAGGCTCCTTTGGTGGTGGTTCAGGCGGTGGAACCAGATAGTTTTAGAATATTTAACTTACAGAATCTCCCCAAGTGTTTATAATCCACTTGAGGGAGTATTCATTTATATAAACCTAAGTTGCAAAAATAGAATACTAAAAAAAGTTCAGCCCATAAAAGGTTTGTAAATTTTTAGAAAATGTTATAATATAGTAGTCGCCTGTAAAGTTCATATATACGAGGCGAAATTATATAAAATAGACAAGGATAGAATATATGAATGAACAATTACTTAGCATAATTAATATTAATAAATATTTTGGAAAGTCACATATATTAAAGGATGTGACATTAGATATAAAAGATGGAGAATTTATAACTCTTTTAGGGCCGTCAGGCTGCGGAAAAACCACAATACTCAGGTGCATTGCAGGGCTTGAATCTATTGATTCGGGAGATATTTTGCTATACGGTGAATCAATCAAGGATTTAGCACCAAATAAGCGAAATGTTAATACTGTATTTCAAAACTACGCCCTCTTTCCTCATCTGAATGTATATGACAATATTGCATACGGACCCAGAATAAAAAAGTCCATGGGGGAAGGCGAGATTAAAAAAAGCGTTGCTGAAATGCTGGAATTAGTTCAAATGCAGGGTTATGAAAAGAGAATGACCCACCAGCTGTCCGGCGGTCAAAGGCAGAGAATTGCCATTGCCAGAGCCTTGATAAACAAGCCGGATATTCTGCTTTTGGATGAGCCCTTGGGCGCCCTGGATTTAAAGCTCAGGAAATATATGCAGACAGAGCTTGCCCACCTTCAAAAACAAGCTGAAACAACTTTTATATATGTAACCCATGATCAGGAGGAAGCTTTAAATATGTCTGACCGGATAGTGGTTATGAATGAAGGTGTGGTTCAGCAGGTAGGGACCCCCGGCGATATATACAACAATTCCAAAAACCTTTTTGTTGCAGGTTTTATAGGGGACAGAAATATTAAAGAGGTTAAGGTTCTTCAAAAGAAGGGGGACTTTTGCAGTGTGAAATTAGGCAATAGCGTTATTTACATAAAACCTGACAGAAGCTTAGTGGACCACGATAAGTGCAGTGAAATGGAAACAGCTGTACTGGCTGTACACATGGATAAAATGAAAATATCCCATGAAGAGGTCCCCAATAGTCTCTATGGACAGATAACATTTGTCCATTATGCAGGCTCCCAAATTAAAACTGAGGTGGATGTAGACGGGGAACTATTGACAGTTATTGAATACCAAAATGATTACGGCAATTATAATATAGGGGATAAGGTATATGTTTCCTGGGAAGAAACCGGAGCCTTGCTTCTTCCTAAAGAAGATACAACAGGGAGGGGACAGGATGAATAAGATTAAGCAAAATTTGCCTGCATTCCCCATACTGGGGTATTTATTATTGCTGGTTGGCATTCCTCTTTTGCTGGTTGTTATTTTGAGTTTTTTATCAAGGGACAGCCTGGGCAATATTATTTTTGAATTTACACCGGATAACTACAGGAAGATGTTAGATCCTGTTTACTTGAGGGTTTTTCTCAATTCATTTTCACTGGCATTATTTACCGGGGTAATTACACTTCTGGTTGGGTATCCGGTTGCATATTTTACGGCAGGTCTTGACAATAAAAGACGTTCCCTTGTTATCTTGTTAATTATGATGCCCTTTTGGATTTCAAGCTTGCTGAGGACTTACGGATGGATTATACTTCTGGGAAAAGAAGGGCTTATTAATAATATACTTATGTTTTTTAAGATTATTGACCAGCCCTTGAATATGATGTATAAATTCGGAACGGTATTGACAGGTACAGCATACATGCTGGTGCCCTTTATGATAATTTCAATATATAATTCTGTTGATAAGCTTGACAGGTCTCTGCTTGAGGCTTCTTATGACCTTGGGGGCGGCAAGTGGAAGACATTTTTTAATATAACCCTGCCTCTTACAATGCCGGGAATAGCCAGGGGATTTACACTTGTTTTTATTCCTGCGCTGGGACTATATTATATATCAGACCTCCTGGGGGGAGGAAATACTATGTTTTTAGGAAA
>JAQVRY010000066.1:2982-5845 GCA_028700795.1 Tissierellia bacterium
TTAATATAACCCTGCCTCTTACAATGCCGGGAATAGCCAGGGGATTTACACTTGTTTTTATTCCTGCGCTGGGACTATATTATATATCAGACCTCCTGGGGGGAGGAAATACTATGTTTTTAGGAAACTTGATAAACAATATGGCTACGAGGGGCAGAAACAGGCCTCTTGCATCTGCCTTTGCCGTGGTGATGATTCTCTTGGTTATATTGGTGCTATTTATCTACGGCAGAGTGACAAAGAGCAGTAAGGAGAGTCTGTATCAATGAATATAAAGCAAAAAAAAATCAGAATATTTTATTTGTCATTATTTTTTATAATATTGTATGTTCCGGTGCTGAGTGTTGTATTGTATTCATTTAATGACAGCAGCTCCACTGCATACTGGGCGGGTTTCACCCTTGACTGGTACAGGCAACTTTTCAATGACAGGGTTATATTCGAATCCTTCAAAGTCTCTATTGAGGTTGCCTTGTTGACTTCCGTCTTATCTGCCATAATAGGAACTGCTTCTGCAATCATATCCATATATGTAACAAAAAGGGCGGAGAAAGCCATGAACGGATTGATGTTTTTACCCTTAATAGTTCCTGAAGTAGCCCTGGGGATATCACTGCTAATATTTTTCAGTGAACTGAAGCTGCCCTTCGGGATTTTTACGCTGGTTATCTCCCACTCGTTATTCTGTGTGCCCTATGTACATATCATGGTTGTATTGAGGCTGAAGGAGATTAATATATCCATTATAGAAGCTGCTAAGGATTTAGGTGCTACCAGATGGCAGATTATTAAAACCATTCTGCTGCCCCTGGTTATGCCTTCTACTCTGACAGCATCTCTATTAGCACTTGCCATGTCCCTGGATGATGTGATAATATCAACTTACATGGCAGGACCTACCACTACAACATTACCGGTCCATATATTTTCCATGATGCGTGTAGGAGTTACTCCAAAGGTAAATGCCTTGTGTACTTTGTTTTTAGCAGGAACATTTTTATTAATTGGTTTAAATCAAATAGCCGGAACAAAAGGAGGAAACATAATTGAATTTGAACAAAAACAAATCAGGTAAATTATCAGTTTTATTAATAATAGCTTTATTGATGGCCTCATTGACCGGGTGCGGCAATAATGCAGGCACAGTTGAGCAAATAAATCTCATGTCATGGGGCGGTGATTTCATACCCCGTGAGGTGATTTCAGAATTTGAAGAGGAAACAGGCATCAAGGTCAATTATAAGGAAGTTACGTCAAATGAAGATATGCAGTCTTTATTGGAGGCAAATCCTGACCAGTATGACTTAGCAGTAGTGACAGATTATATGGTAGACATCTTAAGGCTAAATGGAAACATTAAAGTTCTGGATAAGGAAAAGCTGCCGAATTTTTCTAATATAAACCCTGTTTATCAAGGTAATTATTACGATGAGAACAATGAGTATTCAATGCCCTATGCCATTTCTACATCTCTTTTGCTTGTGAATCCGAAAGCAGTTGAAGAATTAGGCGCAGACCCGATTACAGGCTATAAGGATTTGTGGCAGGAAGAATTAAAGGATAAAGTAGTTATAGTAGACTGGTCTGTTGAAGTAATTGGAGTTGTTTTGAAAGCATTGGGATACGAATATAATGAAACAGATCCTAAAATAGTGGCAGAAGCAAGAGAAAAATTATTTGAGCTTGCACCTAATATTGTACGGTTTGAAACTAATACACCTGAAGATTCGTTAATAAACGGAGAAGCAGTTGCAGGATTTATGTATTCAAATCAGGCGGTAAAAGGCCAGGCAGCTGATTCCAGCCTTGAGCCCGTGTTCCCTGTGGAAGGGATGCCTATATTTATTGACTCATTTGTAATGTCAAAGGAAGCTCCCAATGAAGATAATGCATTGAAATTCCTGGACTTCCTGCTTAGACCTGAGATTGCTGCAAGGATTGCTGACATAACTAATTTCACAACATCGAATAAAGCAGCCGAAGAGTTTGTGTCAGAAGAATACAAAAACAATCCTATGTTGAATATTCCCGACGAAGTGGCTGCAAACACAAGCTTCTACATAGATGTTGCTGCTGTTTTAGAAGAATATGACCATATTTATTCTGAATTTAAAATGCAGTAAGTTATACGAATGAAAATAAAGTGGGCGGCTAAAACTTTAGCCGCCTAAAACCAAAAAGTATTATTGGATTCAAGGAAAATGATTGGAGGAAAAATTGTTGTGAAATTAAATCTAATTATTACTGCAATAACTCCGGGTATAGCGTTGGCATTGATTTTTTATTGGTTTGATAGACACGACAGAGAGCCCATAGGCATGTTATTAAAGGTGTTTATTTTTGGTGCCGTTTATGTTTTTCCTACAATACTTATTGAGAACTTTTTATTATTATTCAATATATTCGGAGGGGTGCTTGGAGCCGCTTACACTGCTTTTATTGTTGCCGGATTAACGGAAGAATACATGAAAAGGAAGGTTGTGCTTAAGTATGTGTATTTCAATCCGGTATTCAATGAAAAGTTAGATGGTATTGTTTACTGTGTAATGTCGGCGCTGGGCTTTGCAACTCTGGAAAATATTATGTATGTTGTATTCACATTTTCTGACGTTGAAGCAGTGGGATATTACAGAGCAATTATTTCGGTCCCGGCTCACATGCTGTTTGCTGTTACAATGGGGTATTATCTTTCATTGGCTAAATTTTCATCGACTCCGGAAGAGCACCGGCACTACTTTAAAAAATCATTGTCAGTTCCTGCTATGATGCACGGAATTTTCGATTTTATATTAATGGCAAATATTCCGCTGCTTATGGTTTTCTTTATACCGTTTGTAATTTATTTGTGGGTTGTAAATTTAAA
>JAQVRY010000066.1:5945-7530 GCA_028700795.1 Tissierellia bacterium
TGTTACTACAAATATGATGGAAGAAAGTATTAACTGGTTGGGCAGATATCTGTAGGATAACATCTTGAGCCTCACTGATTATCTTTATGAAAAAGCAGGAGAACTGAAATTGATTTATTATAAAGAACCGGGGACGGACTTTTTATTTTAAAGTCCGTCCCCGGTATGAGAATGATGTTATGCTATTCAATAGGTTCTAAGCTTGCTTGGAAATGACGAAGGATTTTAGGCTCCCAAGTTATCCTATATCCCTTGACACTTGCTGCTCTTTCCTTTATTGCTATGAGAGCTTCGGCCATTATATCGAAATGAGCTTGAGTATATACTCTTCTTGGAACTGCCAGCCTTGTAAATTCAAAATCAGCTTCTAACTGTTCTCCTGTATCAGGATCGTTGCCTAACATATATGAACCAATATCACAAGACCTGATTCCTGCTTCTTTGTATAATTCAATTGCTAAAGCTTGTGCAGGGAATTCATAATAAGGAATATGCGGGAACATAGATTTTGCATCTATGAATAATCCGTGTCCGCCAACCGGTGCTTGATATGCTATATTAGCTTTATCTAATTTAGCTGCTAAATATTCCAATTGACCTATTCTATATCTTAAGAAATCTTCATCTTGACCTTCGTATAGACCAATTGCCATTGCTTCCAAATCTCTGCCGGATAATCCTCCATATGTTGTAAAGCCTTCAAATGAAATACAGTTAGCTTTTACTTTTTCATATAATTCTTGATTATCTTCCTTGATTCCTATCATACCGCCCATGTTTATAATGGCATCTTTCTTAGCACTCATTGTAAAGGAATCTGCATAGCTGAACATTTCTTTTGTTATATCTTTTATAGACCAGTCTTTGAATTCTTCTTCTCTTTGCTTAACAAAGTATGCATTTTCAGAGAATCGAGCAGCATCAATATCTAATGGAATATTATATTTCTTACATACTGCTGATACATCTCTCATGTTTTGAATTGATACCGGTTGCCCGCCTGCTGAGTTGTTGGTTATAGTCATTACAACTACTCCTACATTTTCTTTTCCCAGCTCGTTAATGAGTTTTTCTAACTTGTTAACATCCATATTTCCTTTGAAGGGAGCTCTTATAGTAGGATCCTTTGCTTCTTCCACTACACAGTCAATTGCTCTTGCACCGGCAATTTCCACATGGGCTCTGGTTGTGTCAAAGAACATATTTGCAATAGCGTATTTCCCTTTAGATACTAATATTGGGAAAAATACCTTTTCTGCAGCACGGCCTTGATGTACAGGCTGAATGATTTTGTATCCGAATATGTCCTGTCCGGCTTCAATAAGCTTGAAATAACTTTTCCCGCCGGCATATGATTCGTCTCCAAGCATTACTCCTGCCCATTGTTCAGAGCTCATAGCATTTGTGCCGCTGTCTGTCAATAAATCGATGTATACGTCTTCCGCTTCAAGGTTGAACATATTATAACTTGCTTCTTTAATCTTTTGTTCTCTTTCTTCGCGAGATAACATTTTGAGTGGCTCTACCATCTTAATTCTAAACGGTTCTGGAACATACTTAACATCCATATTGTTTTCTCCTTTTC
>JAQVRY010000067.1 GCA_028700795.1 Tissierellia bacterium
GTCAAGTGCTCAAAAGCAGGGTTTATCACTTGGTACATCAATCCTGAATTTATTGTGATAATAAACACAAAAATGCACAACAGTATCATTGGATTTCTAATACTGCCACGTACATTGTTATTTAATATTTTCTGTTCATATGTCGACTCTGCCGGCAGCAACCATATAAAAGCTGCACCAATTACAAGACAAAGCATGGAAAGAACCAAACTTACCAATGGTGATCGATTCATGGCAACCACATTGACCACAATCATTATAATATTGGAATAAATCAGCACATCAGCACAGGTTTTAATGCACTCATTTTTGGGAGTAAATGCCCTGAGAAAATATCCCCATGCTGCCACTGCACAACCATTTGTAAATCCTCCAATAATTAAGCTTCCCATCCATAAGGTTGATGGAGTAAAAAAGAAAGGTATTGTGGCAACTAAGCATAAAATCATACCACCCATCATCATGTTTTTAGCTGCAGTTTGAGATTTAACAAAAAAGCCACAAGTTGAAAGACCTACAAAATGTGCTATAATTGCAGCCATTATATAACCGGAAGTGTCTATTTCTTGCATATTTAGCAAGCTATACAGCACCTGACCTTCAAACTGGAAAGATAAAATATAAGCAAATAAAAACGAGAATCCTGCAGTAGAAAGTCTACGGGTACTAATTATTTTCCATCTGTTGTTATGCATTATTTCGTGCATAGATGCTACCTCACTTAAATTTTATGCAAATATTTCGACAAATTACTTTAATAATTTTATCATAATTACCTTTGTTATTCAATATAATCTATCAAATCTATCCAGCGAAACTTCTTATTCCGCCAAAAATATGTCCAGTTTTAACTTCAATAAAAAATATTCCTTTATATTTTTGTCGAATTAGTGTAGAATATATAAGATTATTATTTTACAGAATAGGATGGAAAGACATGGATAATATAGATTT
This sequence comes from Tissierellia bacterium, assembly GCA_028700795.1. Classification (GTDB taxonomy): domain Bacteria; phylum Bacillota; class Clostridia; order Tissierellales; family Sedimentibacteraceae; genus Sedimentibacter. The sequence continues at coordinate 955 of JAQVRY010000067.1, forward strand.
AATTAATAAACGACGAATTTTTGGCATTATATCTCACCCTGATGCAGGAAAAACCACATTGACCGAAAAACTTCTGCTTCATGGAGGTGCAATTAGGCAGGCAGGTACTGTCCGCGCCAGAAAAAATGCTAAATTCGCCAAATCGGACTGGATGGAAATAGAAAAACAGCGTGGCATTTCTGTTACTTCTTCAGTTATGCAATTTGAATATGATGATAAGGTAATTTCGATTATGGATACTCCGGGACACAATGACTTCGGTGAAGATACCTACCGTATTTTAACTTCTGTTGACAGTGCCGTTATGGTTATTGATGCTGCCAAAGGTATAGAAGTACAAACAAAGAAGCTTTTCCAGGTTTGCAGCATGAGAGGAATTCCCATATTTACATTTATAAATAAATTAGACCGTGAAGCAATGGACCCATTAGAATCAATGCAGGAATTAGAAGATGTATTAGGTCTTCCTTCTGTTGCCGTGACATGGCCAATAGGCTGTGGACAAGATTTTGAGGGAATTTATGACAGGCAAAGAAATATAGTAAACTTATTTAAGAAAAACGAGTTTATCAATCTATATGAAGAAGGTGTCAGCTCAAGTAAGTTAGACGGTAAAATAAGCGCTTCTAATTTGGCAAATTTAAGAAATGCTATGGAGCTCCTTGATGGAGCAGGAAACAAATTTGATATTGAGTTAGTTAGACAAGGCAAATTATCACCTGTATTCTTTGGTTCTGCATTAGCAGACTTTGGAGTAACAGAATTCTTGAAGCACTTTCTTGTAATGTCACCTCCCCCATCATCAAGGAAGACCACAACAGGAGAAGTCCATCCAACAGATGGTGTATTTACAGGCTTTATATTTAAAATTCAAGCAAATATGGACCCTCACCATCGCGACAGACTTGCATTTTTAAGAATTTGCTCCGGAACATTTGTAAGAGGAATGAATGTCACACTTTCAAGAACCGGAAAGCAAATGAAATTAAGTCAGTCCACACACCTTATGGCCAATGAGCGTGAAACTGTAGATACAGCTTATGCAGGTGATATAATAGGAATTTATGATTCAGGGAATTTCCAAATCGGTGATACTCTTACAAACGGCAAAGATATTGTATTTTTTGAGCCCTTGCCCACCTTCCCACCTGAACTGTTTAGCCGAGTAAGCCCTATAAATTCTCTTAAGGGGAAAAACTTTCAAAAAGGTGTCGAGCAATTAGCCCAGGAAGGTGCAATACAGGTTTACAGAAATGAATACAATGAAGTAATTCTTGGAGCTGTGGGAGTTTTACAGTTTGAAGTCTTCAATTACCGCTTAGTTAATGAATACAACACTGATATTAGAATGGAAAACATAGAATTTACAGTTGCAAGATGGGTTAAAACAGATAACCCGGAAAGCTTGAAAAAATATCAAAATTCACGCTGTATGCTTGTTTTCGACCATTACGAAAGACCTGTGCTCTTATTTACAAACCTATATGCTCTGAGAAGTTTCAAAGACAGATATGAAGATGTGGAATTGGTAGAAGCATTAGATGTTGTGGATGAATTGCATGATATGGTAATATAATTTTGAAACTTGCCAAAGTCATTTTGAACAGTAAGTAAAGAATCTCATAAAAAAACGCATGAAATCATGCGTTTTGTTTCATCTTGGCAGTAAAGGCTCTCGAGCGTATTATTCCTGCTTTAGTAGCTTAATATCATACCCTGTAGGATTCTGAAATAACCTTAGTTCAAAAATGTTAATAACAGCCAATATATGGTCGAAAACATTCGCTTGTATACCTTCATAGTTAACCCACATTGTGTCTGCAACAAATAAATACAATTCAACCGGTATGCCATTTTCGCTTGGAGCTAATTGCCTAACAATGGTAGTACTTCCAGGTCGACGTTCTATCGTATTTTTCAAATAGTTTGTTAAATAAGCTCTAAAAACACTTAAGTTAGTCAATTGTTTGCCGTTAATGTGCAGTTCAGTATTTATATTATTTTCATTGTTGTAATTTTCTATTTCCTTTGTTGTCTCTTCAATATACTCACTTATAAAATCTATTTTTTTGAATTTTTCAATCATTTCATCAGAACATATTTTTATAGTGTTCATATCTATCAAAAACGACTTTTTAATCCTTCTTCCACCATATTCTTTCATTCCCTTCCAATTCTTAAATGAATCAGTAATGAATGCAGATGTGGGTATTGTTGATATTGTTTTGTCCCAGTTCTGTATTTTAACCGAATATAATGTAATATCCAATACATCACCATCAGCCCCATACTTAGGCATTTCCACCCAATCTCCTATTCGCAGCATATCATTCCAAACAAGCTGGATTCCTGAAACAAAACCAATTATTATATCCTTAAATATCAATGAAACAACGGCTGTAACAGCACCGACTCCGCTTAATAAATATATAGGATTTTTATCTATTAAAATAGAAATAAGAGCTATTCCTACCACCACGTAAATAGCTATTTCAATTATCTGCAGGAGACCCTTGATCGGTCTATCATTTGAAACAGGATTTTGTCTATAAATTCTGTCCAATGCAGCCAATAAAGATTTAAAAACCATAGATATTACAACTAATATATAGATAATTGCAGCCTTTTGAATAATCACTTGAAAATTATTGAAGAATGCAGCAAACAAATAAATAAGAACGCCCGGTACAATTAAAGCAATCCTTTGAAATAACTTGGTATCCAACAAAATATCATCCCATTTATATTTGTTGTTTCTGATTAATTTTGTAATAAGCTTTATAAGTACACGGTTTATTATAAAATTCAATATAGCACAAATTAATAATAAGGCTATGGTTACTAATATGTAATACACTATGTTTGCGGTTAATTCATTAGGTAATCTGCTTAATAAAATATTGTAAAAAGTCATATATCTCTCCTTTTTTGACTCAATCTATATAAATAAATTTGTTTTCATGCCATCTGATAAATCTTTCCAAATCATTATAAGAAACACTTATAGTTGCCGTATTTACATTTGGATGGAAATTTACTATACTTTTATCGGTCAGTTTTTTATCGATTAGAACTATTACATTTTTTTCTATGTCATTTATTAGACCAAAAGGAGTTACTGCTCCAGGTTTAAGTCCTAAATGTTTATACAATCTTTCTTCAGAGGCAAATGACAGACCTGTACTCCCTATTTGTTTTGACAGTGATTTCAAATCTATCTGTTTTTCTGAATCTGCAATAATGAGATAGTGAATATTCCCCTTTTTATTTCTTAAAAATAAATTTTTGCAATGTTGTCCCGGAATGTCAATATCCAAATTGTCTGCTTCTTCAACAGTATATACAGGCTTATGTTCATATCTAATATATTTAATTTTTAGTTGTTCTAAAATATAATATAACTCTCGTTCATCTGTATTAATCATTTGCTTCTTTCCCCACAATTTTAAAGTTTATAAATCTCTATATGATTTCATTGTTCTTCTCATCTATACTATATCGAATATATTCTTATATTTATTATAGTTTATATGTTAACAGAATTCAAACTATTAATTAGATGATTCCCTTGATTATTTCTGCAATCGTTACAGTTCGTTCACACCCAATGGGTGTTATCCTGAGCAAAGCGAAGGATCCTATTGCATGAAAAAACGTGAAAGTGAAACAGCCCGCTATGCGGGCTGTGAGATTTGTATAATGACAAGTTATGCTAATTTGGATTTTTCAGCTGTTTTGCTGCTCCACTTCGTGCACCTGTCGCCGAAATACCCAATAATATTATTATTTTCATAAATTTTTACCACTTCACATTTATTTGGGCATCCTTCACAATCAAAGCTTCTTGAAAATATATTGTTATCGGCAAGTTTTAAACCTCTGAAGTTTGTTTTGCCAGTCTTTTTTACTCTTTCATTTGCGATAATTGCAGCTCCTATTGCTCCCATCATACTGAAATTCTCGGGAACAAATATTTCAAATCCTAATTCATTCTCAAAGGCTTTTTTCATACCTATGTTTGCTGCAACTCCTCCTTGAAATAAAACCTTTGGAAGTATTGTTTTGCCTTTGCCTATATTGTTTAAATAGTTTCTAACAAGGGCATCACAAAGTCCCCTGATTATTTCTGCATAGTTGTAGCCAAGCTGCTGCTTATGTATCATGTCTGATTCGGCAAATACGGCACACCTACCGGCTATCCTGACTGTAGATTTTGCTTTCATTGCATAATTTCCGAATTCTTCAATAGGTATTTCAAGCCTTTCTGCCTGTCGGTCTAAAAATGAGCCGGTGCCGGCGGCACAAACAGTATTCATAGCAAAATCATTGACTATTCCGTTATTTATAATAATTATTTTTGAATCCTGCCCTCCTATTTCAATTATGGTTTTTACATCCTTGTCAATTTCAAGGGCTGCTGTTGCATGAGTAGTTATCTCATTTTTAGCGACATCTGCACCGATAATTGCCGCAGCAATCATTCTTCCGCTGCCTGTTGTTCCCGCTGCGTATATCTCTGAATCTTCATATTTATTTTTCAGGATTTTAAACCCTTCCTGAACAGCTTTAATTGGGTTACCTTTTGTTCTTAAATATATTTTTTCAACAAGCTTGTATTCTTCATCAATAAGAGCAATATCTGTGCTTACAGAGCCTACGTCAACTCCCATATAATACATTATCGCGTCTCCTTTCCAATAAATCAATAAATGCTTCAACTCTAGTTATATATCCTGCCTCTCCTGTCATATCATCCACAACCAATGACATTATCGGGAATTCATAATCCCTAGAAATAGAAGGTAGTATTGACTTTGATACTATTTCAGGCATACAGCCCAAGGGAAATATTTGAATAGCCCCATCAAAACCTTCTTTATATGAAAGAATTGCCTCTCCTATGCACTCTCTGGCGTGACCTCCTATTTCCATAGATAAATATTCACGGGATGATTTTTTTATATTAAGAGAATTCAATTTTACAGGACTTAATGCCATATTTTTTAGCCACCAGGTAGGAGTCATACCTCTTTTGCTTGATACACCGTAATCCATTAATTTATCTTCGATATAAAAGTTTGAATATGGCTCAATTACGGTATATATTTCACCTATTAGAGCTATTTTGACAGGGTCCTTATTTATATCAACAGAAACATATTCAATTCTTTTTTTGTATTCCTTTATTAATGACAGCATTTCATTCGGGTTTGATAATTTCATTGCTTCTTTTTTACATTCCTGCAAAAGTCTTTTGCATTCGCCTTTGTTTCTTTCATAGCCTGCCAAATAATGAGAAAGTGCTTCTATTTCATCTATTAAATGCATTATTTGAATTGCATTTTTTGCAGCTTTAAATTTTTCAAGCTTGCTTTTTGTGCTGGTGGAGCCTATTTTTTTAAATCTTTTTAGCAATTCGTTTATTCCGATATCCTTAGGCATATCCAAAACAATGAAATTCAGGTCATAACCTAAGCTTTTCATTAAATTCATCTGAAGCTCGCAGTATTCTCCGAAACGACAGGGACCGCAGCTTCCTGTCAGTATTATCGTGTCTGCACCTTGTTCTATTGCTTGAATGTAATTTCCAATCATAATTTTAAACGGAAGGCAAATTTCTTCAGGTGAGTATTTTGTACCAATATTTAAAGCTTCAGTGCTGTTTTGAGGAGGAATTATATAATCGATGCCTAATCCGTCAAACAATGCCTTAACTGCAATATATATATTACCCATGTGTGGAAATGTTGCTTTCATTAAATAATCTCCTTTCAAGCATATCCTTGAATGCTTCGATTCTTGTATCGATTCCCGCCTCCCCTGTATGTTCGTCTATCTTTAATATTAAAAATGGAAAATCCGGTACACTGTCTTTTATAAGTTCAATTATTACGGAATCTGTTCCGCAGTTAAATGATGATATATATATTATTCCATCTGCTGTTTTTTCTTTTACTGCATTGACAGCAAACCCGAAATTTTCTCGTACAAAAGTCCAAAAGGGTCTTTTATATAGATTTTCTGCTTCTTTTTGTAAAATATCTTCGCCCGTAAAATCAGCTGTTATTATTCCCATTCCCAGATCGTTTATTTTTTTTACCAAATTCATATTTATAAAGCTATCATAAATATTGTAAGGATGTCCTGTCAATGCAATATTTATTTCATAACCTGAATCACGGATGCCTATTTCATGATTGCTTTGAACATTTAGTGCATTAACAAATGCTCTTTTTATTTCATAATTATTTTTTTTTAAGAATTTCCCTGATGTTTTAGCCCAACAATATAGCTTTTTCTTAGATGTAGCATAAATGGGCTCTGTAACAGTTACAGGCAATTTATCGAAGCTGTTGATAACCATTTCAGGCAGACCACAAAATTTAGGGCATATGTATTCGTTTTTCCATAACTGCATAATCCTCGGAATTATCAATAAATCACATTTATCCTTTATTGAATCTACGTGCCCGTGGAAGACTTTAACAGGCAGACATGCATCATCTACACAGTATTTTACCCCTGCATCCAAAAT
>JAQVRY010000068.1:0-3870 GCA_028700795.1 Tissierellia bacterium
ATTATCTTCTCCTGTTTCTTATAAGAATTAATCTCATAAGCTGTGCCATTCCGCTTGCCATAGCTGCCACATATGTTAATGCTGCTGCCTGCAGCACTTTTTGGGCTCCCTTTTTTTCTTCGTCATAAATATATCCGTTAGTATCTAACATTTCCAAAGCTCTGCTGCTTGCATTAAATTCTACCGGCAGTGTAATGGTTTGGAATAAAACAGCAGCTCCAAAGAGCAGGATGCCTATATCCATAAGACCTCCAAGGTTGGGAATCATCAATCCAACCAGTATAAATATCCAAGCTGCAGATGAACCAAATCTTGCAACAGGAAAAACGATATTCCTTAAGGATAACGGTGCATAGCCGTTTGCATGCTGTATCGCATGACCCACTTCATGGGCAGCTACGCTAACTGATGCGATGGAACTTCCTTGATATACTTCCCCGGATAGCCTTAAAACACGTTTAGTGGGGTCGTAATGGTCTCCTAATTGACCCCGTGCTGTTTCTATAGGTACATCATGCAAGCCGTTTTGGTTTAAAAGCATTCTGGCAACTTCTGCTCCTGTGTAACCTCTTCGTGTTTGAACTCTCATATATTTTGCAAAATTAGTTTTCACTTTACTTTGAGCATACAAAGTAAATATAATGGCAGGAATCAAAATTAGCATTGTCGGATCGAATAACCCGTATGGTACATACACTTTACATCACTCCTTTATAATCGTGTAACTATATATTATTATATTTTATATTTACTATCTATATTGTACCATAGTTTGCATAAAAAAACCTTAAAAATTATTAAGCATTTCATGCATATAAAATTTAAGGCAATTTCGTTAAATTAGTATAATTATTCTTCCTCTTCTTCCGGCTCATCCCAGTTGTGGTACACTTCCTGAACGTCGTCATTTTCTTCTAACGCATCAATTAGCTTTTCGAGGTTTTTTAATGCATCTTCATCTTCAACCTTCACATAGGTTTGCGGAATATACATGATATCGCCTTTTATATTGGAGTACCCTGCTTCTTTTATGCTGTTTAGAACATTGATAAAATCTTCCGGTACAGTTGTTATTTCATAGCTGTCTTCTTCAACTTCAAAGTCTTCAGCTCCTGCTTCAAGTGCGGCCATCATCAATTCATCTTCATCAATACCGTCTGATTCAATGGAGATTACGCCTTTTTTATCAAATAAATAGCTTACACATCCTGTTGTTCCCAAGTTTCCGTTATGCTTAGAAAAATAATGTCTTACATCCGCAGCAGTTCTGTTTTTATTGTCGGTTAAGCACTGAACCATAAATGCTGTTCCACTTGGTCCGTATCCTTCATAAGTAATTGTTTCAAAGTTTTCTCCGGAAGCTGCTGCAAGACCTGCTTTTATTGCTCTGTCTATATTGTCATTAGGCATATTTTGCGCCTTTGCCTTTTCGATTGCAGTTGCCAATGTTGAATTGTAACCGGAATCTGCTCCCCCTTCTCTTACTGCAACAGTTATTGCACGTGCCAGCTTGGTAAATATTTTACCTCTTATTGCATCTTGTTTTCCCTTACGATTTTTTATATTACTCCATTTTGAATGTCCTGACATTGTTACCTCCTTACTTCACGCATTGATTAATTAATTAGATTTTTGTCATCCTGAACAAAGCGAATGAACTTACCTTTTATGAGACTCTTCACTGCGTTCAGAATGACACTTACGTGTATTCATAGTAGTGACAATAGTCACTCAATTATCTTTCCATTTTTTGTAGAATAGTATGCTGCCTGTCCTACAGAAACTTCAGATTTACCGCTTGTAACTTCACCGACTAATGCCCTAATATTATCCAAATTTTCATTTTCTGCTATAAGTTTAATAATCACCTGCTCCTCATATATCTTATCAACAACGATAAAATTATTTTTTAACAGTTCATTTTCCATTTTACCTAACATTGTGTAGTCTAACTTAAATAATACATCATAAAATAGTTTTTTGTCTACTATTATTCCACTTTCCAAAGCAATTTTTGAGCCTTTTGTATAAGCCCTAATAAGTCCTCCGGCTCCTAATAGCACACCACCAAAATATCTTGTTACAACGACTGCAGTATTTTTGATTTTTTCCTGCATTATCACATTTAAAACTGGTATACCTGCAGTCCCTGAAGGCTCACCGTCATCGGAAAATCTTTGTATGTTTGAATTTTCTCCAATTACATAAGCATAAACATTGTGCCTTGCATCCTTGAATTCTTTCTTGATTTTATTAATAAATTCCAAAGCTTCTTCTTCCGTTTCAACAGGACATGATGTACCTATAAATCTTGATTTGTTAATAATTATTTCATCTCTTCCTTGTTTATGGATAGATTTGTAATTACTCATCCTTTTCTCCAATAAAATTCTCATACTTATCTTTTTCATTTTCGTACAATAAAACACGAAGTGAAACACCATCACCATCAAATTCTACATTTTCTGTTGCTCTATTTTCATAAAGCCAATAGTAAGTTTTTATCTGTTCATTAGGTATTTTTAAATCATAGAAGTTTTTTATGCCGTTAATTTTCGTGTCCACTGCTTCTAAAAGCATATTGATATTATATTTATATTTTGCAGAAATATAAATAATCCCATTGTTCAAAAATGATGTTTTTTCATCCAAAATTTTATCAACCTTATTATAAACCGTAAGAACGGGTATTTCTCTGCCGATTATTTTCTCAATAAGCTCGGTTGTTGTTTCCTTATGTACCATAAGATTTTCATCATTTATGTCTATAAGGTGTATAATTAGCTCAGCATACTTAATTTCTTCCAATGTTCCTTTAAATGCTTCTACAATTTGTGTGGGAAGCTTCTTGATAAATCCTACAGTATCAGAAAAAACAGCACTTCTTCCTCCTGGCAACCTCACCCTTCTTAGCTCTGTATCAAGAGTGGCAAAAAGCATGTCATGAGCAAAAACCTTTTTGTTTTCTCCCTCTTCCTTGTATTCATTGTCCATTAATGCATTTAATAATGTTGATTTTCCTGCATTGGTATAACCTACAATGGATATTATGGGGACTTGGTCCTTCATTCTCTTCTTTCTTTTGGTTTCTCTTACCTTTTCTAATACTTCCAATTGATTTTGAATATCTGTTATTTTTTCTTTTATCCTTCTTCTGTCAATTTCTAACTTTTGCTCACCAGGCCCTCTTGTTCCTATACCTCCTCCTAACCGTGAAAGGTTTTTATTAACCCCTATAAGTCTCGGAAGGCTGTATTTTAACTGCGCCAACTCAACTTGAAGCTGCCCTTCCTTGGTTAAAGCTCTTTTTGCAAATATGTCAAGTATGAGGTTGGTTCTGTCAATTACCTTTGCTTCAACAATTTCTTCTATATTTCTTATTTGTGAGCCACTTAATTCATCATTGAATATTATTGTATCAATATCTAATTCTTTAACATAATTAGCTATTTCTTCGATTTTTCCATGTCCGGCATAAAGTCTGTTGTCAACGCTTTGTCTATTCTGAACAACGCTTGATATCACTTCTCCGCCTGCAGCTTCAACTAATTCCCCAAGCTCCTCCATATCATTTTCTTCTTCGCCTGACAGCTGCACTGCAACCAATAAACATCTTTCCTTTTCCATTAACCCTGTTTTCCACCTCCATCAATATGGTGCAATTTCAATTCTATCTATGTCATCCTGAAGGTAGCAACGGTGCCTAACGGTACCCGGCACCGCAGAAACACTGCAGGAACATCTTCTGTTCAGGATGGCAATATTATTGTATATATTATCCACCAATATATACAATATAACATTGCAAATACCTTTTTGCAATTACTCTTTATTATTTGAATTATCAAAAATTCCTTGTTAAAATCCTTT
>JAQVRY010000068.1:3970-7399 GCA_028700795.1 Tissierellia bacterium
TCTTAAATTATAAACTATTGATTTCACACCTTTTCTATTATATAATTATTAAGATGAAAATCCTTGACAATATTTGTTTTAATTGTGGTATACTAACTAATGCAACCGCGGAGGTAGTTATGTCAAAAGAAAAAAAGAAACCTGAAATAAATGAGAATAATCCAGACTTAATAAATGAAAGCGATAAGAAGAAAAAAAGAATAGCAAAAAAGAAAAGAAAAGTTGTTATCAGAGTAACCCTTCTATTTATTCTTGTGGCAGTAATTATTGTAGGAGGAGCTATTTTTGGAATGGTTATGGGAATAATAAGAAATGCTCCGGAAATTGACGCTACAAATGTCCTTGGTACTCTTACGGAAAGCTCTGTTATCGTTGATGAAAACGGAAGTGTTATAGAACAATTACATGACCCCAATGAAAACAGAGAAATAGTACCTCTAAGTCAAATACCTGAGTATTTGCAGAATGCATTTATTGCAATCGAAGATCATCGTTTTGAAGACCACCCGGGTATAGACATAAGACGTATTGCCGGGGCGCTTTTACATAATTTTAAAGTTGGAGATTCAACGTCACAAGGTGCAAGCACCATAACACAGCAGCTTGTTAAAAACTTATATTTGACCGATAAAAGAACTTGGGAAAGAAAAATTACTGAAGCTTATTTAGCAATCCAAGTAGAAAGAGCTCTTTCAAAAGATCAAATTCTTGAGAATTATTTAAACACTATACCCCTTGGGCAAAGTGCTTATGGAGTTCAAACAGCAGCTTTTACATATTTTTCAAAAGATGTAAGTGAGCTTACATTGGCAGAAAGTTCCTTGTTGGCCGGAGCAGCAAAAGGGCCATCTTATGCTCTTTATAACAGATACGGTTTGGATAGCATTAATGAAGTTCCAGAAGAAGATGTAATAGGATACGTATTTATCGGCTCTGTTCAATATGCATGTGTATACAATCAAAATGCAGTTGACAGGCAGTATGATGTATTAAACAGAATGCTTGAATTGGAGTATATTAATCAAGAAGAATTTGACGCGGCTTTAGCAGAGGATATGCGTGCTGCATTAACTCCGGGGCAGAAAAAAATAGAAGGTATTTCATCAACACCCATGGACTATGTTAAAGAGAAAGTTGTGGAAGATTTAATGGCTAATAAAGGCATGGCCTATGAGGAAGCTGAAAGCTATCTGTACAAAGGTGGTTTAACAATTACTTCCACAATCGACGTAAATATTCAAAAATCATTAGAGCAGTCCTATGATAATTTTTCAGTGCTTTATTTAGGCGCCGAGCCTACAGGAGATAAACCTATCGCCCAGGACTGGAGATACTTTAGATGGTCAGGAGGTCAAGGAACCGGAATGCTTGATGCAGGATTAAATATTCTGAATGAAAGCGGTCAGCTTATATTTTATGCAAAAGAAAATATAATGGATGAGGAAAACAACATTTACTTGAATCCTGATGAGTACAGCATTGATGAAAACGGGGATTTAATAATCAACTCAAAAAAATTCGACATATATTCTTCAACGATAGATATTGTTGATGCTTATACTATTGATGACAGTTTGAACTTCGTTTCTCATACCATAGGAGCACTCAATGTTGGAAATAACTATGAGATAATTGAGAAAAAGGGTTCAAAAGGAACCTTTAAGATACAGAAAAGCTATATGGATAAAAACCCGGAAATGTTCGATATAGGAAGTGACGGTTTATTAACAATACCGGAAGGGTATTTCTTCTACCAGGAAAAGGGCATTGTACAGCCTCAATCTGCAACAGTAATAATGGATTACAGAACAGGAAAAATAAAAGGAATGATTGGGGGAAGGCAGATTGAAGGCAGCAAGACATTCAATCGTGCTGCAGATGCTGCAAGACAGCCGGGCTCGACAATAAAACCTTTGTCAGTATATTTGGCTGCTCTTGATTTGGGATATTCGGCTGCTTATCCGATCGATGACTTGCCAAAGTATAATCAAGGCGGCAATAGATGGCCTAAAAATTGGTATGAACACAGAAGCATAAAATATTGGGGTATACAAACTCTGAGAAGATCAATTGAACAATCAATAAATACAAATGCAGTTACCATGCTTGAAACAATCGGACTTGAAGCTGCTATGAGCTCATTGTCAAAATTAGGATTAATCGACCAAAATAACCCTAACAATGATACCTTCGTATCTCCTCAGGAGGACCCTTATTACAATGATGTGAATTTGGCATCTCTTGCCTTGGGCGGACTTACAAAGGGATTTTCACCATTGGCGATGACTGCCGGATATGGCACAATTGCCAATGACGGCGTATATGTAGAGCCTATAGTGTATACGATGGTAGTTAATAACAAGGGTGAAACAATAATGGAAAACATTCCGGAAACACATGTGGCATACAGCCCTGAAGTCGCTTCGCTAATGAAGGATATTTTAAGAACAACCGTTAATCCGGGACTTTCATATAGAGCAAGACTCCCTCAAGAATTGGGTATCGAAGTTGCAGGTAAAACAGGAACCACACAAGCAAACGGAGACTTCTGGTATGTCGGATTTTCTCCATACTACGTAGGAGGAATCTGGGTTGGAAATGATAATGTGCAAATGAAACTTTCAGGAGACAGCGGTAACAATGCAAGACTTTGGAGTGGAATTATGACTCCTATCCATGAAGGTCTGCCTCCAGCAACATTTACACGAAATCAGAATTTAATACCTGTAAATGTTTGTAAGGTATCAGGAAAGCTGCCCGGCGATCTTTGCGCACATGACCAAAGAGGAAGCCAAGTTATTACTGAATATTTTATACCTGGTACTCAGCCTACAGAAACCTGCAACGTACATGTTAAAGCTGAAGTATGCACTAGCTCAAATATGATGAAATCCATATACTGTCCGGGTAATTTGGTAGAAGAAAGAGTATTTTTTACAAGAGATCCACTTTTTGACCCTGAAGAAAAGACAGATAATTATGAAGTGAAAAAATTATATCAGCAAATTTTGGAAGACAGAATTATTTTTACCATGGAAGAGCTTCAGCAAATATATGCCGGTCAGATATCAGTCGATGAAAATTTTAAAATAACTCACGTTTCGGGGATTGAAGTTGAAAAATTAGGTTCTTCCGGATATATAACTGAAGACTATCAATATCAGCTTCCTACCAGAACTTGTTATTATCACACTAAATGGCATTATGAGCAGTGGTTAAATGATGAGCTTAACGGAGACGATAACGAGGATAATGATAATGGATATGGTGATAATGGGAATGGAAACGGAAACGGCGATAACGGAAACGGAGATACCTTGGAGGACATTATCATAATTGATGAATTTGATAATTTAGAAGAAGACCCTGAAAAACCAATAGAAGATATTTTGGAATCAATAGAAAACTAAGCAGACGACCCAAATCTTC
>JAQVRY010000007.1:0-6644 GCA_028700795.1 Tissierellia bacterium
CTACCCTGAAAATTCGTCTTTTGCCAAGAATGAATGGGCTTTGGCACTAATGATTCCTCAAGATGATTTAAGCAGTGTTATAGTAAATACAAATTTAAAACTCATATACATAAGTGCATTTCTAATGTTACTAGGAATTGTTATCTCGTATATCTTGAGCAAATACTACATTTTACCCATATCAAGGGGTTTTGATATTATTAAAAACAACTCCAAAAACAAAGAAAAAACAAATATTCTTGAAATCGACGAATTAATAGAATTCGTTTCAAGCAAAACCGATTTTGAAAAAGGGACAGACCCTAGTTCGATTATTCTCAATGAATTTTTAAAGAATATCAAGACTCTCTCCCCTTCAGAGTACTCTGTTTTTAGTCTATATGCCAAGCAATACAATGCCAAAGAAATTGCAGAGAGTTTATGTTTAAGCATCAATACCATTAAAACTCATACAAAACATATATATTCCAAGCTAAATATTAATTCAAAGGAAGAATTAATCCTTTATGTTGAAATGCTTAAGGAATCCGGAAGAGATATTAAATAATTGTCCCTCCGCCTATTACTATGTCTCCGTCATAAAAAACAACTGACTGACCGGGTGTGATTGCACGCTGATTGTGAGCAAATTCAACAATAATACTATCCTCCCCTTCAGGATGAATTAAGGCTTCAGTTTCCTTCTGACTATATCTTGTTTTAACCGTTGCTTTCATGGTGGCAGTAAGTTTTTCAACAGCTATCATATTTAGCTCGGATGCTTTCAATGTTTTTGAATATAGCTCTTCTTCGCTTCCTATGGTAACTGTGTTAAGCTCTTTGTTTTTATTAATAACATAAGCAGGCTTTCCCAATGCAATTCCAAGTCCTTTGCGCTGCCCCACGGTATAATGTATGATTCCTTTATGCTCACCAATAACATTGCCTTCAGTGTCCACAAAGTTACCTTTTTTAGATTTTACACCCATCGTATTTTCCAAAAATCCTGCGTAGTCACCGTCTTTCACAAAGCAAATATCCTGGCTGTCAGGTTTTCTTGCATTTATTAAATCTCTTTCTTCAGCTATTTTTCTGACCTCAGTTTTTAACATTTCTCCTAAGGGAAGAATTGTTCTTGACAAATCATGCTGTGTCAGAACATAAAGAACATAGCTTTGGTCCTTAGACAAATCCACAGCCCTTTTTAATAAGTATCTGCCGCTTGCATTGTCAAATTCTATTCTGGCATAATGCCCTGTGGCAATATAATCTTTTTCCATTAATATTGCCCTTTGGATCAATTTGCTGAATTTTATATATCTGTTGCAGTCAATGCATGGATTAGGTGTACTGCCTTCTTCATAGCTTCTTTTAAATTTTTGGATAACTTCATCTTGGAATGTTTCCTTAAAATTAAAAACAAAATGTTCAATTCCTAATTTATGGCATACACTTCTTGCATCTTCCACATCCTCTAAAGAGCAGCATGTTCTATTTCTGCTGCAAGACGAAAATACGTCTTCATCGCTGAACAATTTTAAAGTAGCTCCACATATATCATAACCTTGTTCTCTAAGCAAGACGGCAGCAACAGATGAGTCAACCCCGCCGCTCATAGCAACCATAACTTTCTTCTTCATATATCTCCTATTATTAATCAGACTATCCTATATCATTAACGGCACAGCCTGAAGTATCTCCTTATGTTTTTAATGTATTATATAATTCCCGTATACCCATTGTCAATAATTTAGACTTTATATATTGCCTATGTTTTTATGTATAGAAGTTACTGTTCACATATAAAATAATAAGAGACACCAACTCGTCATTCTGAGGGCTTCAGTCCGATGAATCTCAGGTTTTAAAAGATAGGATCCTTCGCTTTGCTCAGGATGACACCCATTGGGTGTGAACTGTAACGCATAGAATTGCTATAATGTTTTGAAAAAGGCTATATTTGTTGATTTAAATCAAAGAAATATGGTATATTAAATAATATAGTGAATTTATTAATAAACAAAAGAACTAAGGAGGAAGTATGTTTAAAATTAGTGATACTGTAAACTGGGTGGGTAAAATCGACTGGGAATTAAAAAAATTTCACGGCGATGAATATTCCACACATAAAGGTTCATCTTATAACTCTTATTTAATAAGAGATGAAAAAACTGTTTTAATTGATACTGTTTGGAAGCCATTTTCAAAAGAATTTGTTGCTAATTTAAAAAAGGAAATTGATTTAAACGAAATTGACTACATAATAGCAAACCATTCAGAAATTGACCACTCAGGTGCATTAGCCGATTTAATGGAGGAAATACCAAACACACCTATTTATTGCACCAAAAATGGAGCTAAGATTATTAAAGGTCATCACCATAAGGATTGGAATTTTGTTGAAGTAAAAACAGGGGACACCTTGGATATCGGCAAAAATAAACTTGTCTTTGTTGAAGCAAGAATGCTTCATTGGCCGGATTCAATGATGACATACATGTCTGGAGAGAATATTTTATTCAGTAATGATGCCTTTGGCCAGCACTATGCATCAGAGCTAATGTACAATGACAAGGTAGATAATGATGAGTTGTATGATGAAGCAATAAAGTATTATGCAAACATCTTAACTCCCTTCAGCAAATTTGTCGTAAGCAAAATTGAAGAAGTTGTTGCTTTAAACATACCTATTGATATGATTTGCCCAAGCCATGGAATAATATGGAGAGATAACCCTATTCAAATAATAACTAAATATATGGAATGGGCAAAAAGCTACCAGGAAAACCAAGTAACAATTGTTTATGACACAATGTGGAACGGCACAAGAAGAATGGCTGAAGCAATTGCAGAAGGTATACGGTCAAAAGACAATGATATTGATGTTAAATTGTTTAACTGTGCAAAACGAGATAAGAACGATATAATTACTGAGGTTTTCAAGTCGAAAATGATTCTTGTAGGTTCATCAACAATAAACAACGGAATTCTTACTGCCGCAGCGGGAATTTTAGAAATGATAAAAGGTTTGAAATTTACAAATAAAAAAGCTGCTGCATTTGGTAGCTACGGCTGGAGCGGCGAATCCATAAAAATTATTACGGAGCAGCTAAAAGAAGCAAAGTTTGATGTTGTTAACGACGGTATAAAAGAACTTTGGAATCCTGATGAGGAAGCTTTGGAAAGATGCAGGGAATTTGGCAGAAACTTAATATAAATATATAAGGTATGGGGACACACCTCTACTACAGAGAAAGTCTTTGTGGGCAAGAGGAATGTCCCCAAAATGCTTCAGGACTCCGTCTATTGCATATCTCTTAAGTTTTCAATATCAGTTATTATTATTTTTCTTTGCCCTTCCAGCCTTATAAGTCCTTCATCCTGCAAAAGAGAAAGTTTGCGGCTGAGAGTTTCTTTGGTTGTTCCTAAAATGGAAGATAAAACACTCTTGGTTACCGGCAAATTTATTTCATATTCATTATTTCTATTTTTAATATTGTTTTTTTCCACCTCTGCAATAAGGTAATTTGCAATTCTTTGCTCAACATCTCTTAAACCTATCTGCTCTATGAGTTCTTCTGAATGTTTAATTCTTTCTGCATATTTTTCAAGGAATTTAAGTGCAATTTCCGGTCTTTGCATAATAATTTCACGAACCTTTTCGCTTCTTATTATACAAATTTCAGTTTTCTCCAATGCTTCGGCAGAATTAGTCAATAAGGTATCTTTGAATAATGACAGCTCTCCCATGAAATCTCCCACCTCAAGAATTTTTAGTATTTGTTCCTTGCCCATGGCAGAGATTTTGGATAGTTTAACTCTCCCCTTATTAACAATAAAAAAATAATCAAAATAATCCCCGGAGTTAAATATTATTTCGCCCTTTTTATATATTTTATGGTTGGATGAATCCATAATGCTTTGTTTAATTTCAATTGGCAAGTCCACAAATATGGCAACATTATCAATACAATAACCATGGCCGCAGTCGTGGCTGCAGCAATTACATTTTTCCACAAAATCCTCCTGCACTGTTTTTAATTAATCATATCAGTTAACTAAAGAATATTCAACAAAAAAGGATAACCTTATTATGAGAGCATGACAATTGATAACAAAGTATATTATTGATTTAGTTGTTTATAAAAGGACAAATGGGGTATAAGAAAATGGTGATAGTAATTATTTTGTACAAAATGTTGTAACAAATGTTACAGAATTAAAAAGTAAAATAAGTTATGATTGGAACAATCAAATAAAACTAATCGAAAAGGAGAATGAATTAATGAATAAGAATGCTGAACAAAGTATGTTTTGTTATCAATGTCAGGAGACGGCCGGCAATAGAGGCTGCACTAAGGCAGGAGTATGCGGGAAAAAATCTGATACAGCCGGATTACAGGACTTATTAATTTATACTACAAAAGGATTATCAGAAATAACCACAAAATTAAGAAATGAAGGGAAAGAAGTATCAGCTGATGTTGATCACTTAATCACTTTAAACTTATTTACAACTATTACAAATGCCAACTTTAACAATGATGTATTTAGTGACAGAATTAAAATGACTTTAAATGTTAAAATGAACTTAGTAAATCAATTATCAGATAAAGAAAACCTGTCGGAAGCAGCTTTATGGACTGCAGATATTAACGAATTTGAAGGAAAAGCAAGCTCAAGCGAAGTTGGTGTTTTAGCTACAGCCAATGAAGATATAAGAAGCTTAAGAGAACTTATAACATACGGATTAAAAGGATTAGCTGCTTATATGAAACATGCAAATGTACTTGGTTATGACGACAAGGAAGTAAATGCCTTTATGCAGAGCACATTGGCAAAATTACTTGATAATTCATTGACAGTTGATGACTTGGTTGCATTGACATTGGAAACAGGAAAGTTCGGAGTAAGCGGAATGGCATTGCTGGATAATGCAAATACAAGCACCTATGGAAATCCTGAAATCACAAAGGTTAATATAGGTGTAGGCAAAAATCCGGGAATTTTAATTTCAGGTCATGACTTGGGAGACTTAGAACAATTACTAAAACAAACAGAAGGTACCGGAGTTGATGTATACACTCATTCAGAAATGCTTCCAGCTCACTACTATCCACATTTAAAGAAATACAAACACCTTGTAGGTAACTACGGAAATGCTTGGTGGAAACAAAAAGAAGAATTTGAATCATTTAACGGACCTGTTTTAATGACTACAAACTGTATAGTACCTCCTAAAGACAGCTACAAGGACAGACTGTTCACAACAGGCTCTGCAGGTTATCCGGGATGTAAACACATAGAAGGAAATACAGGTTCAGAAAAAGATTTTTCTGAAATTATAGAATTAGCTAAAAAATGTGCTGCACCAACAGAAATAGAAACAGGTGAAATAGTAGGCGGATTTGCTCATGAACAAGTATTTGCATTAGCTGATAAAGTTGTAGATGCAGTTAAATCTGGAGCAATCAAGAAGTTCTTTGTAATGGCTGGCTGCGACGGCAGAGCTAAATCAAGAAATTACTACACTGATTTTGCTGCCGCATTACCAAAAGATACTGTTATTTTAACAGCAGGATGTGCAAAATATAAATATAATAAGCTGGAATTAGGCGATATCGGTGGAATTCCGAGAGTACTTGATGCAGGTCAGTGTAACGACTCATATTCATTAGCTCTTATAGCACTTAAATTAAAAGAAGTATTTGAATTGGAAGATATTAATGAATTACCTTTAGCATTTAACATTGCATGGTATGAGCAAAAAGCGGTTATAGTATTGTTATCACTTCTTTATTTAGGAGTTAAAAACATACACTTAGGACCAACATTACCTGCCTTCCTTTCACCGAATGTTGCAAATGTATTAGTTGAAAACTTTGGTATAGCAGGAATCGGTACTGTAGAAGACGACTTAAAAATATTCTTGGGTGACTCAACTGTTACTGCTTAAAATGAATTTAAATTAATAGATTGGTAACAATATTGAGAGTACAAAGGAGATTCTTATGACAAAAAAAATAACTAAGGATATTAAAGAAGCAGGTGTTATGGACTTTAAATATGAGAAAAACAGAATATATTTAGAAAACCAAGAGGGAGAATGTATTGCTGAAGTAACTTTTCCCCAAATATCCCGGAATGAAGTTAACATAAATCATACTTATGTAAACTCTTCTTTAAGAGGTCAAGGCATCGCTGATAAATTAGTTAAAGAATTGGCTGAATATTTAAGAAAAAATAATATTAAAGCAATATCTACATGCTCCTATGCAGTAGACTGGTTTGAAAACCATCCTGAATTTAACGATGTATGCAAATAAATTAAAAATGTACACAAATAAAATTTTCAAAAATAACTCTTTACATTTATAAAAGATTGTGTTAAGGTATTTAAAATGATAAATGCTGAGATAAGGAATAGTAGATATACAAGTTTTTTACAGAGAGTGCATGGTAGATGAAAATGCATAAAAACCTATATTGAACACACCTTTGAGCAAATGGATGAAATGAAGTAGTCTTATTCGGAGATGCCACCGTTACAGGGCAAAAGTATGATAGTACTTAATGAGGCTGATGCTGTGAAGTATCAGCAAAATGAGGTGGAACCACGTGAATTGCTCTCGTCCTCTAGGGAATCCTAGGACGAGGGTTTTTTT
>JAQVRY010000007.1:6744-14417 GCA_028700795.1 Tissierellia bacterium
CTTAGTTGAATTTTCTACAAACAACGAAGCATTCAGCGACTTAGAATCAGGACGTTCAGATGCATTGGTGGTGGATGAAGTTAATGCAAGATATTACATGAAGCAAGTTGGTGAGGAAAAATACAAAGTATTGGATGAAGACTTTGGTGATGAGGAATATGGTATAGGCTTAAGAAAAGATGATACAGAACTATTGAAAAAAATAAATGATGCGATGGACGAAATGAAAAGTGACGGAACCTATGATGATATTTATGCAAAATGGTTTGCTGAGAATTAAAGGAATATAATATGGAAACAAAAGTATTGAGAATGCTTGTGCCAATGGCATTGGAAGGATTGAAGGTGACTTTGGGGGTATTTGCCATTACACTGATTGTGTCCCTTCCTTTAGCCATAGTGGTTGCTAAGCTTAGAATGTCAAACAATAAAATAACTTCAAAAATAACGGGAACTTATATCTATATAATGCGCGGTACACCATTATTGCTGCAACTGATGTTTATATTCTTCGGATTTTATCGTGTGCCATACATTGGGTATCCTTTTAGCAGAGAACAGGCTATTATCATTGCTTTTGTTTTAAATTATACTGCTTATTTCGCAGAGATTTTCAGAGGAGGAATTAATTCCATAGATGTTGGTCAGCATGAAGCATCCTTAGTATTAGGCTTAAGCAAAATCCATACATTTATGAAAATTATTCTTCCTCAGGTTATAAAAAATGTTATGCCCTCAATAGGCAATGAAGTAATTACATTGGTGAAAGATACATCCTTAGTATATATTTTAGGCTCCAGCGATATATTAAAAGCTGCAAGGTCTGTATCGAATGTTTATGCGGCTTTCAGTCCATACATTTATATAGGGATTGTTTACTTAGTTATAGTTGCAGTCCTAACAAAAATATTGGATAAAATTGAAAGCAAATATAATTATTACAGATAGGAGGCAATTATGGTTTTACTAGTAGAAAATTTAAGCAAGAGTTTCGGCAATAACGAAGTATTTCATGATATCTCCTTTTCTGTAAATATCGGTGAAATAGTATGCATCAGAGGTAAATCCGGAGAAGGCAAAACAACCCTTTTAAGATGCCTCACATCGCTGGAAACTGCAGACAAAGGTTCAATTAAAATTAATAATATGTATTTGTGCAAGGAAGATAACAACAATATCAAATATGCCCAAAAAAATGAGCTGCAGGCAATACGCCAGGAAATCGGGCTTGTATTTCAAAATTTTAATTTATTTCCTCATATGAATATAATGGAAAACTTGATGGAAGCACCGCTCTTCTTAAAAAACGATACTCGTGAAAATATTAAAAGTAGAGCTGAAGAACTTTTAAAAAGCCTTGAATTGGAAGGAAAGGAAGACAGCTACCCCTTTCAGCTGTCAGGTGGTCAGCAGCAGCGCGTTGCAATAGCACGAGCATGCATGTTAAACCCTTCTGTATTATGCTTTGATGAACCTACATCTGCCTTAGATGACCAAACAAGAGGTCAAATATCAAAAATAATCAAGTATCTGTCTTCCGAAGGCATAGCAATAATTATAGTCACACATGATAATGCATTTGCTGATGAAATTGCACATAGAATAATTACAATGAAAGATGGAAAAATAACAATAGAAGAACAATGAGATGCCCTTTATGACCTAACCCAATTTCTTCGACCGTTAGGGAGAAAGAAATTGATGGTAGGTTAAACGCACAAAATTCCTAATTTATGCGACGCTATAGGAGCAAATAAATTAGTGAATTTACCTGCGAACCCTGTTTTTCCGACCAAAGGGAGTAAATATTTTGGTGAAGGAGACTGAGAGATGATATGACTTACATTTCATTTTGAATTTTATTTTAGTCATATAGATATTAATAAAAAATCATAAAATGTAATAAAATAGTTGTTGAATTAATTGTCCATATATCGTATAATATTTCTTGAAAACGTTTTATTTTTTTATTAAAAAAACGTTTAAATTGTAAATACTTAATAATATATTGTTTAAGTATTTAAAACAAATTGAATGGAGGGATACTTTGGAAACACTGATGAGCATTAACAGCTTTGTAAACAACATTGTTTGGGGACCACCGATATTGGTTTTAATCGTTGGTACAGGTCTTTATCTATCAGTTAAAACAGGATTTTTCTCAATTACTAAACTCGGTTACATACTAAAAAACACTCTTCTTAAAATGTTCTCAAAAGAACAAAAAGGTGAGGGTGAAGTAACGGCATTCCAGGCTGTTGCCACAGCACTTGCGGCTACTGTTGGTACAGGTAATATAGCCGGAGTTGCTACAGCAATAGCTCTTGGAGGCCCCGGTGCCATATTTTGGATGTGGCTTGCTGCAATAGTGGGTATGACTACTAAATTTGCAGAAGTTGTACTTTCTGTTAACTTCAGGGAAAAAACTGAAGACGGTCGTTTTGTAGGCGGTCCCATGTACTATATTGAGAACGGCCTAGGAAAGAGCTGGAAGTGGCTTGCTGTTTTATTTGCATTCTTTGGTGCTTTAGCTTCATTTGGTATAGGAAACATGACTCAGGCAAACTCGGTTGCAATGGCAGTTCAAGAGAGCTTCAATATACCACCTTTAGCCACAGGAATTACATTAGCTGTATTAACATTTTTGGTTATTGTTGGCGGTATTAAGAGAATCGGTAAAATCACTGAAAAATTAGTCCCATTAATGTCAGCTATTTATATTCTTGGTGGTTTGTTTATATTATTTTCTAATTTAGGTGCCATTCCGGGAGCATTTGCTTTAATATTCAGTAGAGCATTTACAGGCACTGCAGCAATTGGAGGATTTGCAGGTTCTACAATGGCTATGGCTATTCGTTTCGGTATTGCCCGTGGTGTATTTACAAATGAAGCCGGTTTAGGTAGTGCTCCTATAGCACATGCAGCTGCGACTACCGACCATCCTGTCCGCCAGGGACTCTGGGGAGTATTTGAGGTATTCATGGATACAATAGTTATTTGCTCAATTACTGCTCTTGCTATAATTACTACAGGCGTATGGGAAACAGGAGAAACAGGTGCAGTTTTAACAACAATGTCGTTTAATGCAGCCATCCCAGGAGGAGGATTAATCGTTACCATCGGTATTGTACTATTTGCTTTTTCTACAATTTTAGGTTGGGCCTACTACGGTGAAAGATGTCTTGAATACTTGGCAGGAACAAAGCCTATATTGGCATACAGACTAGCTTGGGTAGTTTTCGTAGTAATCGGTGCCATAGGCGGTTTGGAATTCATTTGGAGCTTGGCAGATACATTGAACGGCTTGATGGCCATACCAAACTTAGTGGGTGTATTCTTCCTAAGCGGTACAGTATTTAAGCTTACAAAAGAATTTTTCTCTAAGGAAAAGGCTAATTAAAAGAAAATAAGAATAAAAAAACTAAGGCGCTGATTGAAAAATCAGTGCCTTTATTAAGCCATTTAGTTTTGCATCTGTAGCCCGGTTACTTAAATACAGCCCTGTGAAAAATCCGGATGACATACAACTTCAATTTCTTCATTTTGAAGCAATTTTGCTACATGCTCATCTATTTCTTCAGCAGTAATATTAGGTGCAAATCTTGCTACAACATTTCCTTCCTTATCAATCAGAAATTTGGTAAAATTCCATCTTATATCATTTTCTTTAATTCCGGGTGTATACTTTTTAACCTTGTCGTAAAAATCAACACTCTCTTGGTTCCTGAATTCTTCAGCGGTTGTTTTTAAGTATTTATATAAGGGCTCCTCATTGGAACCATTAACTTCAATTTTCGAAAATTGTTTAAATTCTGTTCCAAAATTTAACATGCAGAAATTTGCTATTTCTTCATTTGTACCGGGAGCCTGTTCAAGAAACTGGTTGCTTGGGAAGTCCAAGATTTCAAACCCTTCAGAAACGTACTTGTCATAAAGATTTTGAAGCCCGTTATATTGGGGTGTGAAACCACAACCGGTTGCACCGTTTATAACAAGCAATACCTTGCCTTTATAATCTGATAGGGAAACATCGTTATTTTCCATATCCTTCACTGTAAAATCATATATCCTCATATTATCCTTTTTATCCTCCTATTTGATTTATAATATATTGATACCCATTTTTAATGGTTTTAAGCAACATTTTTTTGCGGGGTTTTTAAAATTTTTTAATCAAATTTTCAACGGATATATTTTGATATTTTGAAAATAATATAAATGGAGGTGTTCATATGAATTTTACAACTAAAGAAACTTTTTTGTTGGAAGATCAAAAAAACCAAGAACAAATTTGTATTCAAAAGTACACAAACTACGCCAGCATGGCATCAAGTCAAGAACTAAAAAATATTTTCCAGCAAAATGCTCAGAAAGAACAGGAGCATTACAACACTATTGACCAACTTTTAAAAGGTCAGATGCCATCTATGAGTCAATCCGGAGGCCAACAACAATCCGGAAGTCAACAGCAGCCAGATGGCGGGCAGAAACCCGGCAGCCAACAATCAGGTAATCAGATGCAAATGAAGTCCATAGGACAATCATTCCAGTCTCAAGGTAGCTCCGGTTACAGCAATTCAGACAAAGACCTTTGTACAGACATGTTAATGACTGAAAAGTTTGTATCCGGCGCATATGATACGGCGATATTTGAATTTAGGGATCCCCAGATAAGAAGTATCCTAAACCATATCCAAAAGGAAGAGCAGCAACATGGAGAAACTATATTCAAGTATATGGAAAGCAATGGAATGTATCAAGCAAAATAAAAAAAGTGGCTCAGCCACTTTTTTATAAGTTCATTTCTAATTGTCATTGCTATGAATGACCTAATGTTAGTGTTATTGTATGAATAACCCGTTTTTAATTGTCATTGCTATAAATAGCCTAACGTTAATGTCATTCTGAACACAGTGAAGAATCTCATAAGGACATTTTTAATACCCATTTCTATATAAAATATATGAATAAATTACAGGTATAAAAACCAAGCATGACATTATAATAATAAACACAGGCATCCAGAATATTTGCAAAAAGCTGTTCACAAACATCATTACTCCACCCACTATCCATAAATAACCTGCCAAGCGATGTGTTTTGTTCCAGTTTGTTTCATTGTTCAAAGTCCAAGGAAGCTTTATTCCAACTGTATAATTCTGTTTACTTTTAGGCAGGTAATTGCCTATTATTATAAATAGTATACCGACAAATGCAGGTACTATTTTTTCTATGGGTAAGTCATATCCTAATCCGGCAAATATGGTTATGGGTACCAAAGTAACAGTTAGAAAAGGTATGGTTAATTTACCGATAGCCTTTAAAACAACCGAAGAATTTGCTCTTTTAGGATCAGAGTTTAATGCAAAATGGGTAATTAAATTCAGCCCTGCCATTATTAAGGGAAGTCCTATAGTCGCAAAGGCTTTTGTACCGTAGTTGTCTGGATTACCTTTTATATCCCAATGGATGGGCATTCTATCAGGCATTTTATCGTACATAATCAAGGATAAAATTATAGGGAGCAAACAAACAACTGTGCTGATTATCAACAATTTGTCAACTTTCAATTTCATCATTACCACCTCCAAACTGTGTTAACCACAACATTAATTCTTCAAATACCGTAACGTTGATTTCATAATAAATATAATTCTTATATTTGGTTTCAAACAACAATCCTGCCTTTTTTAGCTGTGACAAATGATATGAAATTGTAGGAGCAGTCATATCAAATTGTTCAGCTATATCTCCGGCAGACATTTTTCCTTCTTTTAGTATTACCAATATTTTTCTTCTTATAGGGTCAGAAAGTGCCTTAAATGTTTCAGCAAATCCCACAGTCTCACCTCTTTCTATTTAGAATTATTTCTAAATAGAATATACTACAAAAAAATTAAAATGTCAATATCTATTTTGAAGTTTTTCTAAATAGAAGTTTAAAAAGCCCTAGTTTCTTAAAGCTTAATTGTCCAAAAAAAAATCCTCTTGAGAGGATTTTTGTTCGGATTTTTTTAATACTTTATAAATTTTGAGCCCATCACGCCGCATATAAAACATTTGTCCGGGACAGATTTTTCTATGTTGCCACAAACTGGGCATAGATAAAAGAATGCTTCTTCAGTTTCGTCCAAGTTATCCAATGCTTCCTGATATAGTTTTGCATGAACTTCTTCAGCCTTCATTGCAAATGTAAATGCGCCGACAGCAGCGTTATTTCCTTCAGCTTCAGCAACCTTGATAAATTCAGGATACATGCTCTGATATTCATATGTTTCTCCAGCTTTTGCATCTACCAAATTGTCAGCTGTTTTTCCAACCTTGCCTGCCAATTCAAATTCCTTTTTAGAATGCAGTTTTTCTGCATCAGCAGCAGCTTTAAAGAGTTTTGCTGCATTGTTCTTTCCTTCTTTTTGTGCAACTGCAGAATAGATTTCGTATTTTCTTGTAGCTTGAGATTCTCCTGCAAATGCTGCCATTAAATTTTCAAGTGTTTTGTTTTCCATTTTTTGATTCCTCCGTTTTAAATTTTATTTTTATTTAGAAAGGCATCTTGGACAGATTCCCTTAAAATATACTAATTTTTCATTGATTTCAAAATTATCAAGCTCTTCGGTTTCGCATGAGTCCATATCTATATCGAAATCATAAATTTTATCGCATGTGCTGCACTTGAAATGGCCATGAGTTTCCGTAGCAGCATCAAAATGAGCTTCATTTTCATCTATTGCTAAAACCTGTATAAGACTTAATTCTGCCAAATATTTTAACGTATTATAAATCGTAGTTTTAGATAAAGAAGGTACTTCTTTTTTAAGAGCATTATAAATTTGCTCTACTGTTGGATGATTTTTGCTGTTAGATAAATACTCCAATACCTTCAACCTTTGATGAGTAAGGCGTATATTATTCTTTTTTAATTCATTTGATAATTCATTTAGTGTTTTCATATCAACCCTAATTGTAATCATTCTTATTTTGTAATAGTTACAATGTAATAATACAGTATAATTTCTTTAATGTCAAGGGAATTTAAAGCATTTTACATAAATAAAGGCAAATACTCATAGTATTGAATATTTGCCTTTAATTTGCATCTTAAAACTTTAATCATTTATTCTTTTATCGTCCTTGTTTTTGAAGGTATTATTTAATTCATATCGCATATAACCGTTTTTGTCCGCCAAATCGCTGTTGTTGTCATATATAGCATCATCATTCTTACGAGCATTATTAGTATAATTATTTTTCATCTGCTGATATTTATCATTCATATATTCATATTTATTTCTTAGTTGCTTTTGTTCTTCTTGCTTTTGCTGAAGCTCCCAATTTCGCAGTTGCTCATGAATATTCTTATTAACCGGCATAATATCATCCTTTCATTAAATATTTTTTATATTATTTGTATATTTGCCATATTTATTAAGAGTATAAATGTAAAATACACAAAAATTTACAAAAAAAAAAAAAATGAGATTCAATTAATAACTTATTCATATAATGACAAATCTTACTATCCTATTCCTAAATTATCCATAAGATTATTGCAGATTGTTTTGGTTTTTATGAAATATTTTAAATTTAGAAAAATCAATCTCCATAATAAAAATACTTGCAACCATTAGGGCGGCACCTACATAAGATTGGAGAGAAAGAACCTCGTTTGCAAG
>JAQVRY010000007.1:14517-28419 GCA_028700795.1 Tissierellia bacterium
ATTGCAGATTGTTTTGGTTTTTATGAAATATTTTAAATTTAGAAAAATCAATCTCCATAATAAAAATACTTGCAACCATTAGGGCGGCACCTACATAAGATTGGAGAGAAAGAACCTCGTTTGCAAGTGCGAATGCTACAATTCCGGCAAAAACAGTTTCCATAGAAAATATTACACCAACATGAGATGCTTCCGTATATTTCTGAGCTATACACTGGACAATAAATGCCACTCCGGTGCAGAAAACCGATAAAAACAACACAGGTCCCCAGTATTTAGGCTGTGTGGGCAAATGAGGAGTTTCAAATATAAAAGCCAGTATTAAGGTGAATACACCGGTGGTTCCAAGCTGTAAAACACCTAAATGAAATGGATTCACATCTTCATATGTTACAGCCTTTTCCGTAATCAATAAATGTCCCGCATAAAACAAAGCACACATAATACATAAAAGGTCTCCCAATAAGTTGTCATAATTAATGGAGAAATCATCTTTTAATGTTAATAGTGCTATACCCACAAAACTCACTAAAATTACAAAGGTTTGTTTTTTGCCTGGTAGTTTCTTATAAATTAATGCAGATAATATTGGAGTGAAAATTACGGTAAGACCGCATAAAAAACCTACATTTGACAATGTGGTATATTGAGTGCCAAAGGTTGCACCCATGTATACAAATACCAATGCACCTCCTAAAAGAAGGCTAAATTTAATGGTTGTTTTTGAAATATTTTTTAATTTACGAAAAGTTAGTATAAAAGCAACAGTAAATGCTATTATGAATCTGTTAGAATTTAAGGTGAAGGGTCCCATATCCTCTAAACTTAAATCAGTTAAGTAATATGAAATGCCCCATCCAAGTGTTACCATCAAAAGAGATAAATCTGCTTTTAATTTCGTCATTCTTCTGCCCCCTTTTTGCTTATGCTATATTCTAATACAAATTTTAGAATTAAGCAATGAAGAAAAAAGAATGACCAGTTTTGTATATGGACGCCTTAATTGATAGTCTCCCCATTTCTCAGCTTTGCTCTCATTGTATTAATTGTTTTGTCCATCTTTTCCAATTCTTTCAAAACTTCTTTTTCCTTGGAGCCGGTTTCATTAACTTTGTAAATACCACCGTTTTTTATAACAATTCTTTTATCGGCCATAAGAGCTAAGCTTGGGTCGTGGGTAGCCATAAGAACAATTTTTTCTTCATTAACCAACAAATTTAACGCTCTTTTTCTGTCTATTCCCGCATTTTCGATTTCATCAATCAAGACTATGGGAGAGGTGCTTAATATTGCAGTATCGGCAATCATTAAAGCTCTTGATTGTCCTCCGCTCAAGCCTGTTACGGGTGTGTTTAAATTGAATTTTTCACCGGCTAATTCATTGGCCGCTTCGACTATTTTTAAAACTACTTCCTGCTCATTTTCAACCATTCTGCTTTTTGCATGTAGCTCTAAGAATTCCTTAACGGTTAAGTCCATAATAAAATTCATATTTTGGGATAGCTGGGCGACAAGCTTATTGCTTGTAGAAAATCTCATGCTGTAGTCAGGCTTCTCTCCGTTTATTAAAATAGTTCTTCCAGTTGGTGTGTCTCCGTTAGCTGCCCATTCAATATCAGCCAACAGCCTGCTTTTCCCGGAACCTGTAGGTCCCACAATTGAAACTATTTCACTCTTATTTATGGTAAGTTCTTCAAAGTTTTCTTTATTACCGTACTTATCTCTTCCTGCCAATATAGTTATTGAGTCTACATTATCTTTTTCAAGCCCTAAAAACTCAAGCATTTGGTTTATATATGCCTCTAAATCCGAGCTTATTTTAGGGACATCTATTGCCCACTCTTCGATTTCTTCTTCGGTAAAATGATTTAAATATTCAATAAAGGTTGAATCTTTAAACCCATCAACATTTAATTTATTGTTTTCAAAGAAAGATAATACAAAAGGATATTGAGCTTCCAAGTCTTTGATTTTCTTCATTTCTAATTCTTTAATGCTTATCATTTTCTTCTCCTATATACATCTTTCTCACATTGCCCATCTGGTATTCTTCGCCTATTCTTGTTTCTCCCAAGCAGTATGAGCACATTGCTGAAGGCATAGGGAACTTAAGCTCGCTACCCTTTACGGTTTCTATATTTGCATTTTCGTCGTAAATCAATGTGCTCAGTTCAAATGCCCCTTGACCTGTAAGTCCGTTAACAGACATAATTACAGCCTTAGGGTTTACAGAATTAACTCTTGATGCAAAAACTTCTCTTTCTGCCTGAGACACAATATCTCCTTTTGTTATTACTATAATGTCGGCAGTTTTAAGCATTGGTCCTATTTTCTTGGGTGTGTTTATACCGCTTAAATTATCTATTACACAAATAGCTTTAATTCCATTTAAATAAGGTGAACATCTGTTGCATAGTCCTGCGCTTTCAGTTATTAATAAATCTAAACCTTCCTTATTACCCCATTTTACAACTTCTTCAATATTGCTCGCAAAAAAGTGGTCAGGGCACAATGATCCTGAAAGTCCTTTCCTCACAGGTATTCCTGCCTTTTCATACAATATATCATCGTCTGTATATAGACAGTCAAATTTTACTACTCCTGCATTTATGCTCCTTTTTTTGATTGCTTCAATAGTCTTTAAAATTACTGATGTTTTTCCTGAAGAAGGAGGCCCTGATATTATTACTAAATTCATTAAATGTCATCTCCCTTCAATGTTTCATTAAAAATATTTTCGCATTTCTTTATTAAAGAAGAAATGTCATTTTCCTTTATAAAATCCCATCCGAGCCAAATGTATTTATTTTCCTTTGGTATTTCGTTATCTACTTCAGGATTAACACTTGGCATCTTGCCCTTGTGGGACAGAATTTCTCCTGCCTCCTTTGAAGCAAAAAAATCAACAATTTTCTTTGTTTTGTTTTTTGTTTCTTTCTTGCTAAGCATAAATATAGGGCTTATTATGGCTCCGTCTTTTGGCCACACTAACTCCATGGGACTTCCTTCCCTCACCATCCAGGTAAAGAAATAAGGCATTATTGTAATTGCAGGTCTTTCTCTTTTCATATGTGACTTAACCATTTCAGAAGGATGCATATTTTTTTGGAATACTCTTGCCAACCTTCTTATGCCATCTTCACCGTATATTTTATACATATTCAGCAATAAAGCATTGAATAAATCAAAGTCGCTTATTGGAAGACTCACGTTGTTTGCAAATTCACCCGACATTAATTCTTCCCAGCTTTGTGGTATTTTTCTTCCTTTCAGTTCATCTTTATTTACAAGAAAAACAGCAGGAACTATACCAAGTATTGAATATTGACCGCTTGGGTCTTCAAGATTATATTCTGAGAAGTCCTGGTTATATTTTTGTATTCCCGTTATATCTTCAAAAAGATTTTCCGATTTATATTTTCCCAAAAGATTTTTATCAAAAAATAAGTCAAAACCTGCAGATATGAACAAATCCGGAACCTTCTCCGAGTTTTCCAAATCATTCTTTATCCAGTCAATTCCCATAGATGCAGCCTTTAATTCATAATTTAAATTAAAATCAAAATTTTGCTCACTTAACCACTTTTCAAAGGTTTCCATCAAAGGAACTTTAACAGGGCAGGGAAGCACTCCGGTTATTCTTATTGTTTCTTTATATTTGTTTTGAACAATTTTATTCTCTTCAATTCTTTCCATCAATTGATTCACAAACTCATCTGCATTAATTTTTTTAGATTTTAGTACATTCTCCAATGAAATGGAGCTTCCAATAATCTTTCTCAGGTTGTCATCTTTTAAATTGTCAAATCCCAAAGATATTAAAAGTTCTGTAGCTTCTTTGTACTTTTCGGTTATATTGAACAATGTATCCTTTATATTTATATCCATTGGTTTCTCCTTTTCTATTACCATCCGGTATTTTGGATTACATAAAAACAATTATGTTGACAAATGTGACAAATGTGCATTGTATTATAGTTATACCTAAAGAGTCTGACTGTCATTATATCTATTGTATTTTAACACATTTCGAGTTAAATAATTGTAACATTTGTTACCAAATACGCGGACATTCCTCTACCCCAAAGTCAATCTCTATATTAGAGGTGTGTCCCCTTTCCCCTAACAAATAGGGTTAGGGCATCTTTATCCATTTAAACAGCTCAATGGGAATGTCTATATCCGATACCATAGTAATTGTTCTGAAGCCTGCATTACCGTTTACCTCGCATACAGTGAATGAATCCTTTGTGAAAAGTAAATCTATACCGCAAAATTCAAGACCTATTGCTTTGGCGGCGCTTAGAGAGATTTCTTTGATTGAATCTGTCAATTCATATTTTTCAACTCTTCCTCCCAATGAATAATTGGATTTAAAGCTGCTGTCTGAAATCCTTTTTACACAGCCTAATACCTTGTCTCCCAGCACATAGACGCGAATATCCATTCCATAGCTAAACTCTATAAACTCTTGGCAAAAATATTCATCGTTTATTTTATAGTAAACATTATTATATTCTTCTTCATCTTCAATGAGATAAACTCCCTTACCTTGGGAGCCTTCATTTTCTTTCATAACAAACTTCCTATTATAAAAGTAATTATGAATGAATTCATAATTTTTTTCTTTTGTGAACAGAAATTTGGGAGTGCTTACATTGTTTTTAACCAAAAGCTGAGCAGTTACGGCTTTGCTTCGGGAATTAAACATTGACAGGGTGGAATTAATAACCCTTATACCTAAGTTTTCAAGCTGCATGCTTATTGTGTAATTATAGTCTCTCATTATGACAAAGTCCGGAAATTTTAGGCTTTTATCTCTATATATGAATTCTGTTTTGTTATTGTTATTCAAAATTATTAACTCATCGCTAAAAACAATATCAATACAGATACCGTTTTTAAATGCACTTTCCTTCATCCAGTCAAATGCATTGTTTCCAAATTTATTATTTATAGTCTCCTTGGGATAAATCATCCATCCGTACATACCTAGCTCCTTTTTTAGGGACAGTCTCTCTAAAACCCTAAAATTATTCAGAAAATTATAAAAATATTAAGCGAACATTTGCAGGACACTACAATAATTCTTAGCGAATGAAGGTTAAAAATTCGTTAAGCAGCTTGCACTGTTCGAACGAAGTGAGTTTGCAAGCTGTAGGATTTTTAGCCGGAATGAGCTCATAGTCAACTTATGCCAAGAGGATGTCATTCAAGTTCCGCTATTCCTGCATTCAATGCATAGTAGCGTCCTTTTTGTGCCATCAGTTCATCATGATTGCCACGCTCAATAATTTCTCCATGTTCAAGCACCATTATAGCATTGGAATCACGAACCGTGGACAATCTATGGGCTATAACAAAAGTTGTTCTACCTTCCATTAATTTGTCCATGCCTTCTGCTATTAGTTTTTCTGTTCTTGTATCTACGGAAGACGTGGCTTCATCAAGAATTAAAATTATTGGGTCAGCTATAGCAGCTCTTGCAATTGACAAAAGCTGTCTTTCTCCCTGAGATAAATTTTGTCCATCAGAAGAAAGTATTGTATCATAGCCCTCAGGTAGATGCTGTATAAAATAATGTGCATTTGCAAGCTTTGCTGCTTCTACTACTTCATCATCCTTAGCATCCAATCTTCCGTACCTGATATTTTCCTTCACTGTTCCCTCAAACAGGTGAACATCCTGTAATACTATGCTCATAGTGCTTCGTAAATCATGCTTGTTAATTCTTTTGATATCTATTCCGTCATAAAGTATAACTCCCTCATTTATTTCATAAAACCTATTTATAAGATTTGTAATTGTTGTTTTCCCTGCACCGGTGGAGCCTACAAAGGCTATCTTTTGTCCGGGCTTTGCGTAAAGATTTATTTTATTTAGAACCGTTTTTTCCGGCACATAACCAAAGCTCACATCTTTAAATGTTATAAATCCTTTGAGTGGTACTTCATCATATTTTCCGTTACCTTTTGGAATCATCCAGCAAAGATTTCTTCTTCCTTCGCAATCCTTTATCAAAGAAACATCGCCCTCATCGGTTTCAATTTCCTCATCCAATACATTAAATATTCTTTCTGCTCCTGCCAAGGCAGCAAACAATGTGTTAAGTTGATTTGAAACCTGCGTAATAGGTCTTGATATTGACCTGGTATATAGAAGGAATGAAGCTATATTACCTATACTCAGGCGATTAATCATTACTAAATATGCCCCTAACATTGATATCAAAGCATACATAACAAAGGACAGATTGCCCATAATAGGCATCAGCATTACACCATAGGTAGATGCTAAGGTGCTTGTATTTCTTAATTCTTCATTCTTTTTACTGAAAGTATCAATAGCCCTATCCTCATAGTTAAATACCTTTATAACCTTTTGGCCTGTCATCATTTCTTCAATATAACCGTTCATATCTGCCAAAGCGGCTTGCTGCATACGAAAGTTTTTTGCAGATCTCTTGCCTACAAATGTGACTGAATAGAGCATTACCACAAGCATTGCCACCACCACGGTTGTTAAAATTGGACTCAAAATAAGCATCACTGCAAATGTTCCAACAACTGTTACAAATGATATAAGAATTTGTGAAACGCTTTGCTCAAGAGATTGGTTAAGCATATCCACATCATTGGTAAAGGTAGACATCAATTCACCGTGAGAGTGTTTATCAAAATATGAAACAGGAAGTTTTTCTATGTGAGAAAACATGTCTTCACGTATTTTATGAACTGTTCTTTGTGCCAATTTTGCCATGGACAGGTTGCCTATATATTGTGAAAGTGAAATCACTGCTACCATCGCTGCCATAATAAGAATATACTTAACAAATAGTTCATGGTCATGGTCTCCGATAAAAGTGTCAATAACAGGGCTTAGCATCCCGTTTATTCCAATTTCGGCCAAGGAACCAATTACTATAAAGAAAATTCCTCCAAAAAACAAAATTATATTAAATTTAAAATAACTGAATAATCTTAAAAATGTTTTTTTAGGGTCTTTAGGTCTTAATTGTTTTTGTTTCATGCTCCCACCCCTTTTTGCTGGGATTCGTATATTTCTCTGTATATAGGCGAACTAATCAGCAGTTCTTCATGTTTGCCTAAAGATTCCATTTCCCCTTCATTCATCACAAGCACCCTATCTGCATGTTGAATTGAAGAAACTCTTTGAGCAATTATTATTGTGGTTACATCGTTTAATTCTTCCTTAAAGGCTCGCTGGATTTTTGCATCTGTTGCCATATCTACTGCACTGGTTGAATCGTCTAAAATTATAATTTTAGGAGATTTAAGAAGGGCACGAGCAATTGTCAACCTTTGTTTCTGGCCTCCCGAAAAATTATCTCCCCCCTGTTCAACTATATGGTCTAATCCGTCCTCATACTTAGATACAAATTCCCAAGCTTGAGCTAACTTAAGTGCCTTTATTATTTCTTCATCGGCTGCATTTTCATTGCCCCATTTCATGTTGTCTCGTAGAGTTCCTGAAAATAATGTGTTGCTTTGCAGCACAAAGGCAACATTATCGCGCAATGATTTGATATTATAACGCTTTACATCTTCATTGCCAACAATCACAGTGCCTTCCATTGTATCATAAAGTCTTGGTATAAGTTGTACCAACGTTGATTTCGAAGAGCCTGTGGAGCCGATAATCCCCAGCACCTCACCTGAATTTATTTGCAAATTAATATTCTTTAAAGTTTTTTCCGTACTTCCCGGATAGCAAAAACAGACGTTTTTGAAGGTTACAGACCCATCTGATAATTCCATTACAGGATTTGAATCTTCCTTAATTTCTGACTTAGTATTGATTATCTCTACAATTCTCGTGACAGAAGCAGATGCTCGAAGAAGCTGCATGAAGAAAAATGACATCATCATAAATGACATTAAAATTTGTGTTATATATGTGATAAAAGATATTAATTCTCCGCTTCCCATTGAGCCTGCAACCACCTGTTTTCCTCCAAACCACAACACGGCGATTATGGTAGAATAAATAATAATATTTAATACAGGCATTAAAAACACAATAAGTGATACTGCCCTTAAGGCAATATCCATTAATGAGTCATTTCTTTCTTTAAACCTTTCCTCTTCATGGGTTTGTCTGTTGAATGACTTCACAACTCTAATTGCAGTTAAATTTTCACGTATAATTGCATTTACTCTGTCAATCCGTGTCTGAAACTTTAAAAAGAGCGGTCTTGCTTTTGATAATATGATAATTAATACAATTACCAAAACAGGTATGGAAACCACAAAAACCTTTGCTAATGAAGCATTTATATTCAGTGCCATCATAAGAGCGAATATCATCATAAAAGGTGCTCTCACAGCCATCCTCAAGCTCATCATGGTTACCTGCCCCAATGTGTTGCAGTCATTTGTAAGCCTTGTGATAAGCGATGCTACCGTAAATCTGTCCAAATTTGCAAAAGAAAAGCCTTGTATTTCCTTATAGAGCTTTAGCCTTACTTCTGATGCGAAACCATAACCTGCCCTTGCTCCGAAATAGGAACTTATTACCCCGAATATTATGGCAAAAATGGCTGCGGCAATCATTATAAGTCCAATTTGCAAAACATATTCAATATCTTGTTCTGCAATACCCACATCCACTATTCTTGACATGAGATATGGTATTGCTATATCTGCAAAAACCTCCAATATCATGAGTATGGGACTTAAAACTGCAAATTTTATATACTTTTTCATAAAAGGCAATAATTCTTTCAATCTGTTCTCCTATTATATAATAATATTGTATCGTGTTGTCATCATACTTTTTACCGTAATCAAAACGAAGACCGGCTAATACCGGTCTGTATACTATGTGAACATGAAGTATACTAATACCAATATACCCAAAATAATTCTATACCAACCAAATGCTTTGAAATCATTATTTTTAATATATCTAATAAGGAATCTTATAGCTATTAAAGATACTATGAAGGCAACTATCATTCCGGTTAACAATACTGTCAATTCCAAATTTGTAAACTCAATACCAAACTTTGCTAATTTCAAAACACTTGCTCCAAACATCACAGGAATTGATAAAAAAAATGAGTATTCAGCTGCAATATTCCTGGATGTACCAAGTATTATGGCACCTAATATGGTAGCGCCAGAACGAGAAGTACCCGGTACTAAAGACAACACTTGAAAAAACCCTATGGCTAATGCTGTTTTGTAGGACAGCTCCTTAAAACTCCTTATTTTTGCCGGCTTTCTTTTATTCTTATTTTCAATTATAATGAACAGTATGCCATATATAATGAGAGTTACCGCAACAGTTTGATAATTATAAAAGTTCTCATCAAACCAATCATCAAACAATATTCCCAAGACAGCTGCAGGTAGCACACCTATTATTACCTTGAACCATATATCCATGGTATCCTTTTTTTGTTTCAGTGTCTTACTTGGAGCAAGGGGGTTCAGTTTATGGAAATATAGCAATACAACAGCCATAATTGCACCCAATTGTATAACAACTCTGAACATTTCCATAAATACTTCGGAAGCATCAAATTTAATAAACTCCTCTACCAAAATCATGTGTCCCGTGCTGCTGATGGGGAGCCATTCAGTTATGCCCTCTACAATACCCAGTATTATTGCCTTTATTACTTCAATATACATTAGTCCTCCAACCCTTTTAATTAATTTCATTCCGAACGCAAAAATCACGTATTTCATTATATATTTTATTAGGTGAATTTTCAATAGAATATAATTGATAAAATTTACTCTAAAAAGCGAAGGATCTT
This sequence comes from Tissierellia bacterium, assembly GCA_028700795.1. Lineage (GTDB taxonomy): Bacteria > Bacillota > Clostridia > Tissierellales > Sedimentibacteraceae > Sedimentibacter. The sequence continues at coordinate 24,305 of JAQVRY010000007.1, forward strand.
ATCTGACAACAAACACAAAGCTTGTTCCCTCATTAAGCTGACTTTCTGCAAATAGCTCTATATTATGCCTTAGGGCTATTTGCTTTGCAATAGTAAGTCCTAATCCGGTACCTGTTTTGTTTTCGTCAGACTTAACGCTGAAGTATCTGTCAAATATTTTTGGAAGATCTTCATCGGATATTCCTATGCCCTTATCTTTTATAATTATCCTATTATTATTCATAATTATATTGATACTACTGTTTTCATAAGAAAATTTAACAGAATTATCTATTACTGTCAAAAACATTTGGCGAAGTCGCCCGTAGTCTCCCTTGGTTAAAAACACATCTCTGTCAAAACTATATTCGATATTTATGTTTTTCTTTCTTGCCAAGTTAGAAGCGCTCCTGACAGAATCTTTCAATACATCACAGATATTGAGCTCCTGCATTTCTATTTTAAAGTCTGTATTTTGCAATCTTGACAACTCTAATAGATCGTTAACCAATCTCTCCAAGCTTTTGCTTTCATTGAGCATCTGTTTATGATATTCCTTAACTTGATCCGGCTCGGTTACAACTTCGTCGCAAAGCGCCTCAAGGGAGCCCCTAATAACAGTTACGGGAGTTCTTAACTCATGAGAAATATTTGTTATGAAATCCTGACGCTGTTTTTGATCTCTATTTCTTTCTTCATCTGCTTCACTGAGTCTTTGGCTCAACATGTCCATTGTTTCTGCTAAATCACCTATTTCGTCATTTTGTTTAATTTCGGTTTTTACGTTGTAATTTCCTAAAGCAAGAAGAGCTGCAGTATTCTTCATCTTATTAAGCGGTCTGGTAAATGTTAAAGCTAATGCAACAGATAAAAATACTGATAAAATCAGTGCAGTAAGAATGCTGATAAATAAAATCCTAAAGCCTTCCTTAATTGCATCGTTCATACCTTCAACCGGTGAATGTATCAATAACGCTCCTATGATTTCGTCGTTGGCAGTAATAGGAGTGCCCACAGTCAAGGCAGGTGATTCCAAAAGCCTGCTGAATACTTCACTAAAGGTTGTTTCACCTTTAAATACGTTTTTAACAACAATATCGGCATCTTGCGGCAAGTCAGCATAATTGTACTGCATGTGGGACATGGTTCCCGTTATTAAAAGATTCAGCTCTTCATCAACAATCCATGCATCTGCCATGGCAATATCATCTAAATTGCGTATGTATGAACCCAATCCTCCTTGTAAGCCCATCATGCCTCCACGCATGCCCATACCCGGTCCAAAATTCAATTTTGTGTCGTCCATTAATTCTGAAATTGTATCTGCAATTGTTAAGGCACGTTTTTCAAGATCATTTTTATAAATTTCAATAGCGTTATTTTTAAACAACAGCATGAATATACTGCCTATAATTATTGAAAAAACAATTAAAGCAGCTGAAAAATACACTGTCAGCTTTATGGAAATTTTATTCTTCATCATATACCTCAAACTTGTATCCTACTCCCCATATTGTTTTAATCTCCCATTTTTCATGGTCAAAATTGTCGATTTTTGAGCGAAGTCTTTTAATGTGAGTATCAACAGTCCGACTGTCTCCGTAATAATCATATCCCCACAGGCTGTTTAAAAGATTGTCTCTTGTAAAAACTTTATTCTTATTCATAGCCAATATCCATAGAATCTCTATTTCCTTTTTTGTCAATGAGACATTTTTGTCGTCAATTGTAACCATGTATTCTTCCATATTTATTCTCAAATTATCATATGTAAACAATTGGCTGCTTAGGTTGTCAGAGCCTATCCTTCTCATAACAGCTCTCACTCTTGCCATTACTTCGGCAGGAGAAAATGGTTTAACGATATAATCGTCGGCTCCAATATCAAGTCCCATAATTCTCTCAAAATCCTCTCCTCTTGCTGTAATCATGATAACGGGAACATTTGAAACTTTTCTTATTTCACGGCATACTTCAAATCCATCCATTATGGGCATCATGACATCCAGCAAAACAATATCCGGTTTGTCTGTATTAAATGCTTCCAAAGCCTGCCTTCCATTGTAAGCTATTTTTACTTCATAGCCTTCCTTTTTTGCATATTCGTCCAATATGGATGTTATTTGCCTGTTATCGTCTGCAATTAACATTGTTGCCATATTTCCACCTCATATATTTTTTGTAATTATATCATAAGTGCAAGCCGTTAATGCGGCTTGCTTCACACCGATACAATAAATACATAAAATCAGGATAAAACCGACAGGTTTTATTACAATTAGTATTTATTATAGCATACTAAAACTAAATTGTGACAAATTTGTGTTTAATCAAAAATAAATTCATATTTTTTTTATAATAAAGACATAAATTTGACATAAAGAATGGTTATATTAAACATAGAAAATATAGGAGGTTAAAGATGAAAAAATTTAATAAGACTTTTATAGTCAGCTTAGTACTATTAATAGTATTGGCTACATCAATTACTGCTTATGCTTTTACAATAAGGACACCTGCAGAAATAGTTGCAGAATTAACGGGAAAAAGTGCTGAAGAAGTTGCCGAAATAAGATATGAGTCGGGCAAAACATATGGTCAAATTGCCTATGACGAGAGTGATGATACTTTGGAGCAATTCAAGGAAGAAATTCTTGAAAACAGAAAAGCTATTTTAAATGAAAGAGTTGAGGAAGGAGTACTTACTCAGGAAGAAGCTGATAAGATTCTTGAAGACATTGAAGTAATGCAAGAAGACTGCCTTGGAACGGGCGGCGGCGGTTATGGAATGGGGAGAGGCTTTGGCATGATGGGAAATCAGTTTGGTAATGGCAATGGTTTTGGAAACGACGGCAACAGAGGTATGGGTTTTGGAGGCGGCAGATGCGGCAAAGGTTCTTGGTAACAAGAGCCTTTTTTTTATTAGGAGAGAGTCTTTATTGGTAGGAGGAATGTCTCCAAATATAATCAATCACATTAGTTAAATTGTAATCATATTATACTAATAACAAATACAGAAAGGAATTTAAAATATGTACAATTATTATAACTATCCATGCCAAGATATGTCACCCTGGTATAGACAACAAAACAGAATTTATGACCGCCAAAGAATGTATAGAAACCCATACTATTATAATACTCCGATGATAAACCCTGATATGAACAGATATCCAAATTATCCAGATTATCCAAACTATCCAAACTATCCTTATAATCAAGAAACTGTTAATAATTCTTGGTCATTACAATACCCTGGAGAAAACGGCTTTGAAGAACTCATGGATTACGGTCCGAACCCATTTGTAATTAATATTAATGAAGCAACTATGCAAAATGATAATTACAGAACTTCTTTGTGGACAGGTGAGCATATGCAGCTCACTTTAATGAGCCTAAGTGTTGGAGAAGATATCGGATTAGAAATGCATCCGGATGTTGACCAATTCATAAGAATTGAAGAAGGTCAAGGAGTTATACAAATGGGCGACAGAGAAGACAGTTTTAATTTTGAAGAAATGGTTTATGATGATTTCATATTCATAATACCCGCCGGAAAATGGCACAATCTTACGAATATAGGCAATACACCCCTAAAATTATATTCAATTTATGCACCGCCTGCACATCCTCACGGCACCGTTCATGAAACAAAAGCTGAAGCAGAAGCTGAGAATGATCACTGAAACTTTTTCATAAAGAAAGACTGTTTCTCATATTCTGGAGAAACAGTCTTCTTTTATTTACTTCAAAAAACTGTGGGATTCTTCGGGCTAAAGCCCTCAGAATGACAATTAAAAACGGGGTATCATAGCAATGACACAAAAATTACTTTAATACTCTGTCTAGCAATACAACTGCTTCGGCTCTATTAATATTGTTTTGAGGTCTAAAGGTATTGTCTTTATAACCTTTAATCAAATTATTCTCCGTCACCGCACCAACATATCCTATAGCCCAGCCACTGATTTGACTGCTGTCATAAAATGAATCAGCTCCTTTGACATTACCTTCTAATTCAAGCAGCCTTGACATAATAATTGCAGCTTGCTCTCTTGTGATATAATCTTCGGGAGCAAATTCTGTTTCTGAAATTCCTATTATGTCTCCTTCTTTGTATGCCTTTTGTATTTCCT
>JAQVRY010000069.1 GCA_028700795.1 Tissierellia bacterium
TTTGGATATCTGTTTCTAAATAAGGATATTGACAGGCTTATGGATATCTTTGAAAAAGTTGTTGAGATAATAGTAGAAAAGGATGACAGTAATTGAGGATAATCGAAGGAAGAAATCCGGTAATTGAGGCGCTTCGAAGTGATGCCGAAATTGACACCATACTGATAAATAAGGATGTGGCTCAAGGCTCTTTAAATAAGATTTTTGAGCTTGCAAAGAAAAAGAATATATTGATAAAAAATGTGGATAGGGCACTTTTGGACAGATTAAGCGAGAACAAAAGGCATCAGGGAGTCATAGCCGAAGCTATGGAATATCAATATAAGGATATTGACCATATATTTGATTATGCAAAGGAAAAAAATGAAAAGCCTTTTATTGTAATTCTTGATGAAATAACTGATGTCCACAATTTAGGGTCTATTATTCGTTCTGCCGAATGCTTAGGTGCCCACGGCCTTATAATTCCCAAAAGAAGGGCTGCTCAAATTAATGGTGTTGCTGCGAAATCTTCTGCAGGTGCAATTGAATATCTTCCTGTTTGCAGGGTTACCAATATAAGTGACACATTGGAAACATTAAAGGAAAAGGGACTTTGGATATACGGAGCAGATATGGAAGGTGAAAAATATATCTATGAAGAGAAGTTTGATGTTCCAGTTGGGTTGGTAATAGGAAGCGAGGGTTCAGGTTTAGGAAGACTTGTTAAAGAAAAATGCGATATTTTGATTAAAATCCCTATGAAGGGAAATATAAATTCTTTAAATGCTTCCAATGCTGCTTCAATTATTATATATGAAATAATGAAGCAAAGGACATGTTAAAATGGCTAGAACAAAGAAGGAATATCTGTTTATAGATGGATACAATATTATAAATCAGTGGCAGTACTACAGAGACATTTCAAGGAATATTGAAAACTCAAGAAATAAGCTTATTGAGCTTTTAGTTGAATATCAAGCATACAAAGGATTTGAGGTAGTTCTTGTATTTGATGCTCACTTGGTTAAAGGCAGCAGAGAAAAGAAAGAGTATGTCTCAGGAGTGGAAGTTGTGTATACTAAGGAGCATGAAACAGCAGACTCTTATATTGAAAAACAGCTTGATAAAATAGGAAGGTATGAAAGAGTACGGGTTGCCACATCCGACAGAGCAATTCAGCAAATTGTTTTGTCAAGAGGAGGGACAAGGCTCACTGCTCATGAACTGATTTTAGAATTGGAGAACACTAAAAAGGATATTCGGATAAAAACAGAAAAACCAAGTCAAAAAGGAGCTAACATAGACCGGATATTGGATACCGAAACATTGAATAAATTAGATAAGATTAGGAAAAAAATATAGCACTTTGACAAGATTGATGATTTCTCAATAAGTATCCTTTGATTTTATCAGTACGATAATTGATTATAATTTTCTATGATATGAATTGGAGGAACATTATGATTAGTTCTCTTTCTTTATACAGCAATTTATGGTATGGGCAGGAATATGACTTATATACAGATGGAGATCTCATAAAAAAATTCAATGTAGGAAATAAACAAGCTGAAAAATGTATGTTGAAAAGATATTTTTATTTGATTAGAAGAATTGTTAATTCCTTTTATATAACAGATGAAAAAAAAGATGATATTTTGCAGGAATCGATGATTGGGCTTTTTAAAGCAATGAAAACCTATGATGAAAGGCATGAAGTAAGCTTTAAAACATATGCTGAGATATGTATAAGAAGACAAATTATTTCAGCACTCCGAAAGACAAAAAAATATGAAACAGTTAATACATTTACAGTATTTAATTGTTTTGAAAGTGACAGTGAATATGGTTTTGTGGAGCAAATGTGTGATGATTCTTATAATCCTGAAAACATATTGATTTACAAGGAAGAAAATAATTACTATATTGAATTTGCATCACAACATTTTAGCAATTACGAAAACTCCGTATTAAAGGAATATTGTAACGGAAAGACATATAAAGAAATTGCTGAAGTATTAAATACAGATTTAAAGTCAGTTGATAATGCTCTGCAAAGAGTTAAGAAAAAAATAAATAATAGGGGGATGGCATATGTAAAAATGTCCCCATAAATTAAACCATAAGCACCATAATATAGGTGCTTTTTTTACAGATGATAAAGAAAAAGGTAGGAGTTTTTTAAAACCTGAGATTCGTCGGACTAAAGCCCTCAGAATGACGAGTTGGTGTCTCTTATTATTTTATATGTGAACAGTAATTTCCGGTGAAGGTGCGAAGAATCTCTTAAATTTTCCTATTGATTTATTTTCTGGTTGTTGATATAATAAAACTTGCTAACAACAAGGGTTTGACAGCATGCTTGCGTAGCTCAGGCGGTAGAGCACTTCATTGGTAATGAAGAGGTCGGCAGTTCGAGTCTGCTCGTAAGCTCCAAAAAAAAATAAAATTTAAATCCGGGAGGGATTGAAATGGCAAAGCAAAAATTTGAAAGAACGAAACCGCATGTTAATATCGGTACTATCGGTCACGTTGACCACGGCAAAACAACATTAACAGCGGCAATTACGTTGGTATTGAACAAAAAATACGGTACCGGAGAATTTATAGCATTTGATCATATAGACAAAGCTCCGGAGGAAAGAGAAAGAGGAATTACCATATCAACTTCTCACGTTGAATATGAAACTCCAAACAGACACTACGCACATGTTGACTGCCCGGGACATGCCGACTACGTTAAGAACATGATTACGGGAGCAGCTCAGATGGACGGAGCAATTTTGGTTGTATCAGCAGCTGACGGTCCTATGCCTCAGACAAGAGAGCATATCCTTCTTGCAAGACAGGTTGGAGTTCCTCAGTTGGTTATATTTTTAAACAAAGCAGATATGGTAGATGACCCTGAATTAATTGAACTTGTTGAGATGGAAGTAAGAGAATTGCTTTCCGAATATGAATTTGACGGTGACAATATTCCAATAATAGTTGGTTCAGCATTAGAAGCATTAGAAAATCCCGACGGCGAATGGGCTGAGAAGATTCTGGAATTAATGGAAGCTGTAGATGAAACAATTCCAACACCTGAAAGAGACGTAGACAAGCCTTTCTTGATGCCTGTAGAAGACGTGTTCTCAATTACAGGAAGAGGAACAGTTGCAACAGGAAGAGTTGAAAGAGGAGTGTTGAAGGTTCAGGATAAGATTCAAATAGTTGGACTTTCTGATGAACCGAGAGATGTTGTATGTACGGGAGTTGAAATGTTCAGGAAATTACTTGATCAGGCACAAGCAGGAGACAACATCGGAGCACTGCTTAGAGGAGTTCAGAGAGATGAAATCCAAAGAGGTCAGGTTCTTGCAAAACCGGGCTCAATTACACCACATACAAAATTTAACGCAGAAGTATATGTATTGACTAAAGAAGAAGGTGGAAGACACACTCCATTCTTTAACGGATATAGACCACAGTTCTATTTTAGAACAACAGATATCACAGGACAAATTGACCTTGAAGAAGGCGTTGAAATGTGTATGCCTGGAGACAATTCAAGATTTATAGTTGAGTTAATCCATCCTATCGCTATCGAAGAAGGCTTGAGATTTGCTATCAGAGAAGGCGGAAGAACAGTTGGCTCAGGAGTTGTAACCGGAATAATAGAATAAGAAGCCCTAACCCCATTTTTCAGAGTCTTTTTTCTGAAAAATGGCGGTAGGTCTTTCGCAACGATTATGATTTACCCAATTTCTTCGACCAATAGGGAGAAAGAAATTGATGGTAATTCAAACGCAATGAGTTCCGAATTTATGCGACGTTAGAAGCATATAAATTCGTGAACGAACCTGCGCTTCCCAATGTATGCGACCAGAGGGAGCAAATACATTGGTGAATGAGACTGCGCACAAGAACAAAAAGAACCGTCCCAAAAAACAAAATATATTTAAAAAAATATGATATTTCGTCAAAATACTCATTGACAAATAAAAATTATTGTTGTAGAATTAATTGCTATGTAAGAAAAGCTTTTGCTTGAGCAGGAGCTTTTTTTAGATAAGGAGTTTTTATGTGTATAAGATTCTTGGAGGTGTAAAAAATGAGAGTGGCAGTTAAGTTAGCCTGCACTGAGTGCAAACAAAGAAATTACGATACAGAAAAGAATAAAAAAGAAAATCCTGAGAGAATTGAAATGAACAAGTATTGCAAGTTCTGTAAAAAACATACTCTTCACAAGGAAACAAAATAACGAGGTGTGATAATGGCAAATAAAGATGAAAAACAAAAACTTACAACTAAGACAACAAGCTATTTTAAGGGTGTAAGGTCTGAGTTAAAAAAAGTAAATTGGCCTACTAGAAAAGAATTAACAAATTATACAATTGTAGTTTTAAGTACAACATTAGCATTGACCATAATAATTTGGGGATTGGATTTAGTATTCAAAGGCTTGCTTTCAGCTATTGTTTAAAAAGGAGTAAGGTATGAAACAAGAGTCACAGGGATCAAGATGGTATGTGGTTCATACATATTCGGGACATGAAAACAAGGTTAAGGTGAATATCGAAAAGCTTGTTGAAAACAGAGAGATGCAAGATACGATATTTGAAGTCAGAGTGCCGGTAGAAGAAGTAGCTGAAGTTAAAAACGGCAAGAAAAAGATTAAAGAAAGAAAAATGTTCCCAAGTTATGTTATTATTAAAATGATAATGACCGATGAATCTTGGTATCTTGTTAGAAACACAAGGGGAGTAACAGGCTTCGTAGGTCCCGGATCAAAACCTGTTCCGCTGACTGATGAAGAAGTAAAAGCGTTGGGTGTAATCGATAGACTTCCGGCAATAGAACTTGATATAGGAGATACAATCAAAGTAAAAGAAGGGCCATTTGAAGATTTCATTGGCACAGTGGAAAGCATCAGTCAGGAAAAAAGAAAAGTCAAAGCTTTTGTATCAATGTTCGGAAGAGAAACTCTTATCGAGCTTGATTATGATCAGATTGAGAAAGTATAATTACTTTTCAATATAACATCGTTATACGATGAAGGAGGTGCAAATATGGCTAAAAAAGTAACAGCTGTAGTTAAACTGCAAATACCGGCAGGCAAAGCTACTCCGGCTCCACCGGTTGGTACGGCATTAGGACCTCATGGTGTGAATATAATGGGATTTTGTAAAGAATTTAATGCAAAAACAGCCGATCAGGCAGGTATGATTATACCGGTTGTATTGACTGTATATCAGGATAGATCATTTACATTTATCACAAAAACCCCACCGGTTGCAGTTCTAATCAAAAAAGCAGTTGGTATTGAAAGCGGTTCAGGAGAACCAAACACAAAGAAAGTTGCAACACTTTCAAAGGCAAAATGCGAAGAAATCGCAAAATTAAAAATGCCTGATTTAAATGCTAATACTATCGAAGCAGCTATGAACCTGGTGGCAGGTACTGCAAGAAGTATGGGAGTAACAGTAGAAAAATAGGAACATGGCAAGTGGGAGGCTATAAAGGCTGATTGACCACAAGGAGGAAAATATTATGCCAAAAAGAGGAAAGAAATATCAAGACAGTATAAAATCAATTGATAAATTGAAATTATACGATATGCAAGAAGCTGTAGAAGCTATGCTTTCAACAGCAAAAGCTAACTTTGATGAAACTATCGAAGCTCATCTGAGATTAGGAGTAGATTCAAGACATGCAGACCAACAAGTAAGAGGCGCTGTAGTTCTGCCTCACGGAACAGGAAAAACGGTACGTGTTTTAGTTTTCGCTAAGGGCGACAAAGCTAAAGAAGCTGTGGAAGCCGGAGCAGATTTTGCAGGCGAAGCTGAATTGGCCGACAAAATCCAAAAAGAAAACTGGTTTGATTTCGATGTTGTTATTGCAACACCGGATATGATGGGCGTAGTTGGAAAATTAGGAAGGGTTTTAGGTCCTAAAGGTTTAATGCCAAACCCAAAATCAGGAACGGTTACCTTTGATATAACAAAGGCTATTCAAGAAATTAAAGCAGGTAAAGTTGAATACAGACTTGACAAAACAAACATTATTCACGTTCCTGTAGGAAAGAAATCATTCGGTGCAGAAAAATTAGTTGAAAACTTAAAGGTTATTCTTGATGCAGTAATAAAAGCTAAACCGGCAGCAGCTAAAGGAAAATACTTAAAGAGTGTTACCATAGCGAGCACAATGGGACCGGGAATCAAGCTGAACACTACTAAGCTATCAGATTAATTGGATCAAAGCAAAAATTGAATATAATACCGCAGACAGCCGGTACTCCGTAGGAGTTCAAATACCCGGCCGAGGTGAGATAATAGATTAATTTCTCTTCATCTGCGGAGAGATTTTTTATGTCCTAACCCCATTTCTTCGACCGGAGGGAGAAAGGAATGGATGGTAGGTCAGACGCAGCGCAATCCCATTTTGCACGACCAACGGGAGTGAACAAAATGGTGATGGAGCCTGCGCTACAAGTATTGCGAATGTGCATGATAGGAAATTTATCTCTACGAAGGAGGTGCAACAAATGAATCAATCAGTATTGGAGCATAAGAAACAGGTTGTAAGTGAAATTACTGAAAAGATAAGAAATGCCAAATCAGTTGTGTTAGTTGAGTATAAGGGCTTAACAGTTGAAAAGGCTACTGAATTAAGAAACAAATGCAGAGAAGCAGGAGTTGAGTATAAAGTTTATAAAAATACTTTAATGCGTTTTGCATTTGAAGAATTAGGATATAATGATATGTCTGTTAACTTAGAAGGTCCTAATGCTATTGCTATGTCTTATGAAGATGAAGTTTCGGCTGCAAGGGTAACAAATGATTTTGCTAAAACAAGCAATGATACAATAGTATTAAAAGCAGGAATTGCTGAAGGCAAGATTATGAATGCAGATGAAGTTAAGGCATTAGCAAGCGTTCCGTCAAGAGAAATTCTTCTTGGACAGTTGGCTGGCGTATTACAAGGAAATATCAGAAATCTTGCTTACATGCTTGACCAGATAAGCAAAAAAGACGAGGATGCAGCGTAAGACCAGAGGGAGCAAATAAATTGGTGATTGAGACTGCGCCAGGTAGCAAAACTAAGTGAAATATCAAAACAAAATAGAAACTAATAAAATTACTATACAAATTAATAGGAGGAAATTATAATGGCAAGTGAAAAAATCACAAACTTTGTTGAAGAAATAAAGAAGTTATCAGTATTGGAATTAAATGAATTAGTAAAAGCAATCGAAGAAGAATTCGGTGTATCCGCAGCAGCTCCTGTAGCTGTG
>JAQVRY010000008.1 GCA_028700795.1 Tissierellia bacterium
CAGTAGGAATAATAGTGTCAGCAGCAGCTTTGGCAGTTTTTAAACATACACCTATTAAAGGCTGAATTTGAATTCTTTATTGTTAAACATGAAACGGTCATTATGAGTAAAATGACCGTTTTTTTTATTTCTTATTATCTTATAACTTCTGAACTTATTCTTATTGCTGCGTTTCTATTGTTTCCGGATTAATGAATTCGGGTGGATATAAAATTTGTGTTGTATCTAATGCATCAATGAAATCATGTATTTCTTCACCGTCCGCAGTGATTTTTATACTGTCCACTCCCGGTATTGTGTTAAAAGTATACATAAAGGATTCTACCATCATATGTCTTAAATCATTTTTATCCTTATAAACATTTAAAAACTCCTTATTAAAATCAAGAATAAGTGTCCTTCCCTGCAGGGATGCATTGTTTAATGTCACAGTCTTAGGTACCGGGCTGATGCCGTATGTGATATCTGTGTCAGAATATGCATCAAATACTTTTCGTGCCCTCATTTCTATTGAGTCATTTTCAGCAATACCAATTTGCTCAGGGTATAGAGGATGCTCAAACAAATAATATCGGTTATCTGCCTTATGAGCCATGTAAAGGAGGTAATTTTTCTCAACATTAGGAAGATAATTTATGTCTTCTCTTGACTTCCCATGGAAGTATGTGTCGACATTTTTTCTGTCAACAGTAAATGTAAGGCTGTAAATAGGCCAATATCTGTCAACTGCAAATATTGTTTTTACAAATGATTCGTAGGATAGCCCTGCTCCTGTGCTGCCGGTATTATATGCAGTATATGAACTTGGCAGGTCAATTACCACATTACCGTTATTGTAAGTTGTGTTCGTAACATCCTTGATTATCGACTCAAGACCATTGTTCATAGGACCATTTTGCAGCTGTTCTATTGCCATTCTTGTAATTGATTTATCCTCTACTACAAACCTTGTAACAGGAATTAAAGTGTGCGCATTTTTTGTAGGGAAGTATAGGGTAAGTCCCTTAGTTCCTGCAGGAGCCGTATTAACCGCAGGATAATAATTGCCGGCTGTATCATAGGTAACTGTTACCGACGCGGAAGATTTATCTTCATCTGCTATTAAGGTTGAATTAAATATAAATTTATATACTCCATCTTCAAGACCTAAGTTTTGTTGGGTTATATTTAAGGCAGTTATGATGGGATTATCCTCATTTACTGAAATAGTCGCATCAATTGATGGAGAAACAGGCTCTAAATTATTAATGTTACTTTTAACTAATTTATTATCCTTGTATATGTCAACATTAAAAATACTGTTGCTGACAATCTTAATTACTTCTTCCTTAGTAGCTGTGTGCCTGATTGTTATTGATTCAGGATTTAGTATCTTGTCTTCTTCAACTTCTAGACTCAAAGTACTTTCGTTAACAGGAGTTTCAATTTCAATTGTTCCTTTATAGTCAATAGGTGATAGATTGAACAAATATGTGGATGATAACAAACCGATAAGTCCTATTATTACTATATTAAAAAAAGCTCTCATTTGATACCTCTTTATAAATATGGGTTTAATCCATTATACAATAAAACTTTATAAAATCAAAGAAATATTTGGCATACTGCTGATGACAGATTGTTAGTGAACAGTAACCAGCACTAATAAAAATTCATATAATATAAATGAATGGAGTGATGAAAGTGGACAATAGAAAATACGACAGGGATATGATAAATAAAATGTATGACATAATTGAATTAATATATATTTTAAACAGACTCACCAATGAATTTTACGAGGATGAGCATTCGAAACAATATTTATTGGACATGATGGACAATATGCAAAATGTCAAATACAGCTATGATAAATACAGAGGAAAGTGCAGCAATAGAAATTCAATAAAACATGAATGCCACCATTACTGCACAAAGGACAGTTTTATCGACAAAATTATTTTTTATCTAAAATCATTAAATGAGGAGTAATAAAGTAACAATTAGAAATCTAACGAATAATATATATTAAAATTATTTTTTAGGAGGTTCTATATGTTTAACAATATATTAGGAGACAGCGGAGATAGCTTGTTATTTTTCTTCTTGCTTTTAGTAGTTCTTGCATGCTTCTGTGGAGATGAAGGTGGTTTGCTAGGAGGAGTTGGCGGTTTTGGAGACAGTGACAGTCTGTTATTCTTCTTCTTGCTGTTGGTAGTACTATTTTGCAGCTGTGGTGATAGAATAGGCGGCATAGGCGATCGCTGCTAATTATGGTATGGGACGATTGTCCCCGTTATTGATATTACATTTAAAGCTTCCCACATTGGGAAGCTTTAGTTTTATATAAGATCCTTCGCTGTGCTCAGGATGAGCGACTGACACCAAATCAAGATTTGAGTCATCTGCTCAAATATTTTTCAAACCAATTAGTTATTTCTTCCAGTCTTCGCACTCTGTGACGAGGTTTACCGCTCCTTGACAGCTCATGATTTTCTTCCCTGAACATGCAAAGCCTTGCATCCACACCGTGATATTTAAGTGCAGTAAACATTTGTAATCCTTCCGCAAGCCAGCATCTGTAATCTTCCTCCGAATGAATGAACAAAGTGGGAGTAACAGCCTGATTAGCATATTTAAGCGGTGAATGGAACCACATCTTTTCAACATTGTCCCAAGGGGAAGACAAGGTTTGATCTGTATTGAAATAATACCCTATGTCCGTTGTGCCAAATTTAGAAATCCAGTTGGAAATGCTCCTTTGTGAAGCAGCACATTTAAATCTGTCAGTGTGTCCTATAATCCAGTTTGTCATAAAGCCTCCATAGGAGCCGCCGGTTACACCAATTCTTGAGCTGTTTATCTGAGGATACTTTTCAAGAACCTTGTCTGTAAACTTCATTAGGTCATCATAATCAATGGTGCCGTATTTACCCCTTATATCGGCAAATTCATTGCCTCTGCCGTCGCTGCCCCTGGGATTACAGAAAAATACAAAATATCCTTCACTTGCCCAATATTGCATTTCATGACAGAAAATTTCACCATAGACCGTTTTAGGACCTCCATGTATGTCTAAAATTCCCGGATAGGATTTCTTTTCATCATAATTAACAGGTTTTAACACAAATCCTTCAATAGCAACTCCATCATTAATAAAATTAAGAGTATCGGGTTTTACAATAATCTTTGTTTCCGCTATCTTTTCATTAAACTTAGTTCTCTGAGCTTCAATACCATTTTGCAATGTATAAATTTCCTGCAGCCTGCTGCCCCTGAGCCCAATGAATATAATGCCTTCGTTGCATATTTCAAAGCAGTCCACAGAGCCATTGTTGGCTGTTAATTTTTCAATACTTCCATCCAATGAAAGTTTCTTGATAAATGAGCTTTTATTCTCTGTAGATATAAAGTACAGGCTGTTATGAAAAACTCTTCTTAAAGCTCCTTCTCCGTATCTGCAGTCTGATCCAACTGAATTGTTCACACTATAATCATGTTTGCTTAGAAGTGCCAATTCTCCATCCTGGAGCTTATAGAAATTAAAATTTTCATTTATCCCGAATTTATCCATGGTAGTTGCCGCAACTATTATTTCATCACCTACAAATTCTGCAAATTCTATATAATACTCTAAATCTTCAACAAGACAAAGAGCTTCGCTGTTATACAAATCATACATGTACAGCCCTGTTGTTAATTCCATTTTGTTGGTGTAGTTTGAAGAAACATATAATGCCTTACCGTCTTTTACGCTTGTTTCAGACACATTTTCAAATTTATTTGAAATCGGAACTATGTCCTTTGTTCCTTTGTCAAACAAATAAAGTCTTTCTCTTTTCTTATTTGTAAATCCTTCGCCGTTTGCCCAAAATGGAATTTCATCCAATACTTCGTAGTCCTTGTTTTCTTTTATTAAGTCAATTGCATTAGGCTTCTCTTCTCCCTTGCAAGAATGAAGGTTAATGCCGTAATGGTCGTAGATTGCTGTCAAAAGAAACTTCTCGTCAGCAATTTTTTTAATATTGTTTACTTTCATGGGAATACGCATATATTCATATGCTTCCCCGCCATTAATATTAATGGCATAGAAAACAGTCCAATGCTCACCGTCCTTTATTCTTTTTTCCAATTTTTCATCTCTTAAGGCCGGGAACAAAATAGTATTGTTGTCAAGCCAAATAAAATTCTTCTCGTCATTCATAGTTGTAAGTTTTTTATATTCTAAGGTAATGCAGTTATACAACCATATATTGGACAAATACTTGTTATCCTCATAATTAGAGGTATGTACCACAAAAGCACCGTGATTTTTATCCGGCGACAGTTCTATCCCGGACAAAAATGTGTAATCCAAAAAATCTTTAAGTTTTAAACTTTCCATTTCTGCCTCCTGTTTTTATACATTCTTACATTTATTATTTGGGGAAATTCCAAGAGAGTCACCTCACTTTAAAGGAGTGTCTCCATAACTTTTTGTATTCTCTTATAAGGCTATTATATATTTTAAAAGGCGGTTGTGCAATTAAAACTATTGTTTTACAATGGTTTTGAGAGTATAATTAAGTAAGAACTGAACTGTAACGTGAAATTATGATATCAAAGCAAAAAAAATATACTCTTGAATTGGACATGCTGCTTCATTGTCCAAGATATGAAAGGATTCATAATGAAAAATTTGATATTTTCTTTAAATGCCGTTTTACCTTTGGTTTTTTTGATGTTTTTGGGTGGCTTCCTTCGTAAAATTAATATATTTGACAAGGATTTTTTAAATAAAGCAAATAATTTTGTATTTAAAGTATTATTTCCGGTTTTTCTTTTCAACAACATATATGCCAGTAAGGTATCGGAAGAAATCAATTTAAAATTTATTATATTTGTTGTTATAATATCTATAGCTTTTGTTGCAATACTAGTTGTGATAATCCCTAAATATGAAAAAGACAACAGGAATAGAGGAGTTTTAATTCAGGGTCTGTACCGAGGCAATACCACATTATTTGCAACGGCGCTCATCAGCAATATTTTTGGAAATGAGGGATTGGCTATTGTAACAACTCTTGTAGCAATAATAGTACCGATTTATATTTTCGTAACTGTAATAATATTAGACTTATTTACTGATAAAAAACAAAATTTTAAAAAAACTATAATAAGTATTTTAATAAATCCTTTAATAATCGGTTCTTTTCTTGGTATTATAGCATCTGTTTTTCAAATAAAACTTCCTTCTGCATTGGAAAAAACAATTGCTGATATTGCAAAATCTACAACACCCATGGCACTGATGGTCCTTGGCGGAGGAATAGAAACAAACAATATACGGAAGAATATTAAATACTTAGTCTTTGCTGCAGCAGGAAAATTATTTATCATCCCTGCAATTGCGACTTTGACTGCAATTTTCTTCGGATACAGAGGTGTGGAATTAGGTGCATTATTAAGCATGACAGCTCCTCCTACAGCTGTCACAAGCTATACTTTGGCAAAGCAGCATGATTGCAATTATGAATTGGCAGGACAAATAGTATTTTTTACGACATTAATCAGCCCCTTCAGCATTTTTCTATTTATTTTTGTTTTTAAAACTTTTGGTTTATTTTAGTCAGTTTGAACTCGGAGTTTATTTTTAGTTAAAAAGTTGAATTCATGGATATTAGCTTCATTTGTAACATTTATTGGAATAATAATAAAGATAAAATAGTTAATAATATTCATGTAGATGACAAAACATCTTCAAATACATGTATATGAAGGGATGATGGGAATAAGAAAATTCAGTTTTAGCAATAAAGATAACGACGAAAAGCTATTGAATTGGGAAAATAGTGTAAAATTAGACAGCCAACAAAAATTGAGGGAGCAGATGAAACAAATGAATAATGAAAATAATAACAAAAACAGAAATGAAAACAAAAGATTCGACAATCGAAACGAAAGCAATAAATTCGACAATCGAAACGAAAATAACAGATTAGACAACCGAAACGAAAACAAATTCGACAACCGAAACGAAAACAAATTTAACAATCGAAACGAAAACAAATTCGACAATCGAAACGATGACTGGAAAAACCAAAACAAGAACAACCAAGAAAATAAAAACAATAAAAACAATAAAAACAAGAATAATCAGAACAATCAGAACAATCAGAACAATCAAAACAATAATTTTAAATAGTTGGTATTTGAAACGGTCATTCTCAATGACCGTTTTTTTTACTTGTAATGCAACCAATATGCATATAAAAGTATTTTTTTTCACAAGCAATATATATTGACACAAACAATCATTGGTTTTATAATATTGACAATTAATGCGTATTAAGTAATTATGAATAAAGAATAATAACAATATCACAAACAAAGACAGATATTTTCTGTCTTTAATTGTAAGAGGAGTGTGCAATGAAAAAAACGCCTTTATATGAAAAACATATTCAGCTAAAGGGAAAAATTATTGATTTTGGAGGATGGGGACTGCCGGTTGAATATTCAGGTATAATTCCTGAGCATGAAGCTGTGAGAACAAAAGCAGGAATTTTCGATGTGTCTCACATGGGTGAAATAACAGTTCAAGGAGAAGATTCAGAAAAGTATTTGCAAATGTTATTAACAAATGATATTTCATTGCTTAATAACAATCAAATTGCCTACACCACAATGTGTTATCCCCATGGTGGAGTAGTAGATGATTTGTTGGTTTATAAATACACCAATACAGATTATTTATTGGTAGTTAATGCATCCAACACCGAAAAGGATTATAGGTGGATGAAAGAAAACATATTTGGAGATACTGAAGTTTTAAATGTTTCAGAAAATTATGCCCAAGTTGCTTTGCAAGGACCATTGTCTCAAACAATTCTACAGAAGTTAACAAAAAAAGATTTAAATGAAATAGAATTTTATTATTTCTGCGATAATGTAAATATAGGCAATATTGGAGCATTGGTTTCCCGAACCGGTTACACGGGAGAAGATGGCTTCGAGTTATACTTTGCTTATGATAAGGCTGAAGAAATGTGGGAATTGATTTTAGAAACAGGCAAGGAAGAAGGATTGATACCTGCAGGATTAGGTGCAAGGGATACCTTAAGATTTGAAGCAGCACTTCCCCTTTATGGGCATGAATTAGATGAAAATATTACACCTTTAGAAGCCGGGCTTGGATTTTGTGTAAAGCTGAACAAAGAAAATTTCATAGGCAAGGAAGCATTAGCTAATCAAAAATCAGAAGGTCTCAATAGAAAAATAATTGGTTTTGAAATGATTGACAGAGGAATACCAAGAAACAACTATGAAGTATATGCAGAAGGAAGAAAAATAGGATATGTAACAACAGGCAGTTTTTCACCTACATTAAAGAAAAATATAGGTTTAGCCCTTATAGATTCTGCATATTCCAAAGAGGGAACTGAAATAGAAGTTTTAATAAGAAATAAGAATTTAAAGGCAAAAGTAATTAAAAAGCCGTTTTATTCTAAAAAATATAAAAAGATGCCCTAACCCCATTTTTCTGAGTGTTTGGTCAGAGATTGCGTATCTATAACATACTAAAAATTTAATTAAAAATATATATTAGGTATCTATAATAATATCTAAATATACACGGAGGGAATTATGAAATTATTACAAGAATTAAAATATGTTGAATCCCATGAATGGGTGAGAGTAGAAGAGAACAAGGCATATGTAGGAATTACTGACTATGCACAAGACCAATTAGGAGATATTGTTTATGTGGAAGTGCCTGAGGTTGGAACTGTAGTTGAAGCAGGAGATCAATTTATTGTGCTTGAATCAGTTAAGGCAGCTTCAGATGTATATGCCCCTGTTTCAGGAATAGTTGTAGAAGTAAATGAAGAATTGGAAGACAATCCTGCTTTAATTAATGAATCAGCATTTGATGCATGGATTGTAGCCATAGATATGAGCATGTCTAATGAAATTGACAGCTTATTATCAGCTGAAGAATACGAAGAATTATGTGAATAAAGGAGCAGTTATGTCAAGGTATATTGGAAACACAACGGATGACCGAGAACAAATGCTTAATGAAATCGGATATAAGGATATAGATTCTCTGTTCAAAGCTGTTCCGGATTCGATACGATTAAAAGAAGAGTTAAAAATACCTGAAGCTTTGTCAGAAATGGAACTGATAAAAAATATAAAATCATTATCTGATAAGAATTTAAATACTGATGAATATGTATGTTTTATGGGTGCAGGCGCATATGACCATTACATACCTTCTGCAATAGATCAATTAATAATGAGGCAGGAATTTTATACCGCATATACTCCTTACCAGCCCGAAATAAGCCAGGGAACATTACAGGCTATATTTGAATATCAAACGATGATAAGTGAATTAACCGGGCTTCCTGTTTCCAATGCATCAATGTATGACGGAGCGACAGCTTTGACGGAAGCTTGTATTATGTCCTGCGAGGCAACACGAAGAAATGAAGTATTAATATCATCTGCCGTCCATCCCGAAAGCCGTCAGACTCTAAATACATATGCTAAATTCAGAAATATAACAGTAAAAGAAATATCATATAAAAATGGGCAACTAAACTTAGATGAGCTAAATTCAAAGATTAATAAGGATACTGCTGCCGTAATTATGCAAAACCCAAATTTTTTTGGGATAATTGAAGATGTTGAAGCAATTGCCGAAATAACTCATAAAAATAAAAGCCTTTTGATTTTAAGTGCAGATCCCATTTCACTGTCAATTTTGAAAAGTCCGGGAGAAATGGGTGCAGATATTGCCGTGGGTGAAGGGCAGCCGCTAGGAAATGCCCTCAATTTTGGAGGACCCTACTTAGGTTTTATGGCTGTTACAGACAAGTTAATGCGAAAAATGCCCGGAAGAATTGTAGGACAGACAACAGATAAAGAAGGCAGGCGAGGATTTGTGCTGACTCTTCAAACAAGGGAGCAGCATATAAGAAGAGAAAAAGCAACTTCTAACATATGTTCTAACCAAGCTTTAAATGCATTGCAGGCAACCATGTATTTAACATTTATGGGAAAGGAAGGTCTCGAAAAAGCAGCAAGACTTTGTCTTAACAAATCCCACTATGCTTATAACGAGTTAATTAAAACCAATAAATTTAAGCCCCTGTTTACGGCGCCATTCTTTAAAGAATTTGCGGTAATAAGTGAAAAACCTATAAGTGAGTTAAATGAAAAACTTCTAAAAAGTAATATAACAGGCGGATATAACATAGAGAACGATTATCCGGAATTAAAAAAAGCTTACCTGATTGCAGTAACAGAAAAGAGAACCAAAGAAGAAATAGATGCATTAGTAAGAAAGGCAGGTGAGTAATATGCAGCTAATATTTGAAAAAAGTAAAAATGGCAGAAAGGCATATTCACTTCCTGAATGTGATGTGCCGGATGTATTATTAAATTCGATAGACAGCAAATATTTAAGAACTGAATCTCCTGATCTTCCTGAAGTCAGCGAGCTTGATGCAGTTCGTCACTTTACGCAGATTTCTCAAAGAAATCATGGTGTTGACTCGGGATTCTATCCACTTGGTAGCTGTACTATGAAATATAATCCCAAGGTAAACGAGTTGGCAGCAAGATTCGACGGATTTACAAAAATTCATCCCTATCAGCAGGAAAAAACAGTCCAGGGTGCATTAAAATTAATGTATGACCTCGGCAGCATGCTTTCTGAAATAATGGCTATGGAAAGATTTACTCTCCAGCCTGCAGCAGGAGCTCATGGTGAACTGACGGGATTAATGATAATGAAAGCTTACCATCAAAACAGAGATGACCAAAAAAGAACAAAAATAATAGTTCCGGATTCAGCACATGGCACAAATCCTGCTTCTGCAACAGTTGCCGGATTTGATGTGGTGGAAGTAAAATCAAATGACAAGGGCTTGGTTGATATAGAAGAATTAAAAGCTGCAGTCGGAGAAGATACAGCAGGGTTTATGCTTACTAATCCAAATACCTTAGGTTTGTTTGATGAAAATATATTGGAAATATCTAAAATAGTACACGATGCCGGAGGCTTAATGTATTACGACGGTGCTAATGCTAATGCAATTTTAGGCATATCAAGGCCGGGAGATATGGGATTTGATGTGGTGCACTTAAACCTTCATAAAACATTTAGTACCCCTCATGGAGGCGGCGGTCCCGGTTCAGGTCCTGTGGGAGTAAAAAAACATCTTACGGAATTTCTGCCGGTACCGGTTATTTCTAAAAAAGAAGAAGAGTATTATATGGATTATGAAAGACCAAATTCAATCGGTAAAGTAAAATCATTTTACGGTAATTTTGGTGTATTGGTAAGAGCATATGCATACATTTTAAGCATGGGTCCAGATGGGCTTAAGGAAGTAGCGGAAAATGCAGTTTTAAATGCAAACTATATCGCAAACAAGCTAAAGGACAAATACTTCCTGCCCATTGATACAGAATGCATGCATGAATGTGTGTTTTCAGCAGATTGGCAGAAGGAAAAGAATGAAGTTTCAGCTCTGGATATAGCAAAAAGATTGTTGGATTTCGGATTTCATCCACCAACAATTTACTTCCCGTTAATTGTTCATGAAGCATTGATGATTGAACCTACGGAAAGTGAGTCAAAAGAAACATTAGATGAATTTATTTCTGTCATGAGACAAATAGCAGATGAAGCAGAAAATACCCCGGAGATGGTAAAAACAGCTCCCCACACAACAGTTATAAGCAGGTTAGATGAAACTACAGCTGCAAGAAAACCAATACTACGATATCTTCCTTTTTATTGACACCGTATATTTTTTTTGGTAATCTTATTTTATAAGCTTTAAATACTTAGAGGTAAAAAATGAAAAAAGATTGGAATGTTGGAAATTTTGTTGAAGACTCAATTTTACAAATAAAAAAACAAATTGGAGACAAGAAGGCTCTTTGCGCCTTGTCCGGAGGTGTCGATTCATCAGTAGCGGCAGCAATGGTACACAAAGCAATAGGTAAAAATTTAATATGTGTATTTGTTGACCATGGTCTTATGAGAAAAGACGAAGGAGACCAGGTGGAAAAAGTTTTTAAAGATAGATTAGAAATGAATCTAATTCGTGTGAATGCTCAGGACAGATTCCTTGGAAAATTGGCAGGTGTAACCGAGCCTGAAAAGAAAAGAAAAATAATAGGCGAAGAGTTTATAAGAGTGTTTGAAGAAGAAAAACAAAGACTTAAGAACACATTTGGACACATTGACTATCTTGTTCAGGGTACAATTTATCCCGATGTTATAGAAAGCGGAACATCTACAACTTCAGTTATCAAAAGCCATCACAATGTGGGAGGGCTTCCCGATGATGTTGACTTTGAACTTATTGAGCCTTTAAGACAATTGTACAAAGATGAAGTTCGCCAAGTTGGAAGAGAGTTGGGTTTGCCTGAAGAGATAGTCGGAAGACAACCATTTCCGGGACCGGGTCTTGGAATTCGTGTATTGGGAGAAGTGACAGAAGAAAAATTAAAAATAGTTAGAGAAGCAGACTTTATTTTCAGAGATGAAATAAAAAAAGCAGGTCTTCAGAATAAAATTTGGCAATACTTTGCAGCACTTCCAAACATCAAAAGTGTAGGTGTTACCGGAGATGAAAGAACATATTGTTACACAGTTGCTCTAAGAGCAGTTCACTCTACAAATGGAATGACGTCCGAGTGGGCAAGAATACCGTATGATGTCTTGGAGAAGGTAAGTAACAGAATAGTAAACGAAGTGGACAATGTAAATCGTATAGTTTACGACATCACTACTAAGCCGCCTGCAACGATAGAATTTGAATAAAGGATTCGACCTTTTTTTCTTGACTTTAATACTCTTTTAGTTTATTATTATAAAAATAATTAAATAAATATCATTTTATACATCGCTGAGTCCAGACTTATGGATGGAGCGGGGGAACCAATTTGTAGGGGTGAATCTTCTTTATGAAGTAGGGCTACTCTTCAGTCCGAATCCGTCAGCTAACCTCGTAAGCGTATGAAGGGGGATTGATAGTATAAAAGCTTATTGACTATTCGATAAAGCTATGAATCTCCATGGCTTTATTTTATTTTATCAAAATTCAAAATTGTTTATCCAAATTTTGGGATGATGGAGAAGGAAGTGGTTATTATGATAAGTTTTAAAAATGTAACCAAGAAATATGGGGATTCTGTTGCTGTTAACAACCTGACAGTAGATTTAGAATCAGGAGAAACCGTAGTATTGATTGGTCCAAGCGGGTGTGGCAAAACAACTACATTGCGTATGATTAATCGATTAATAGAGCCTACAGAGGGAAGCATTTATGTCAATGAAACCGATATAAGTAAGATTAATCCTGTGGAGCTTAGGAGGAATATGGGTTATGTTATACAACAGATTGGTCTATTTCCTCATATGAATATTGCTCAAAATGTCGGGCTGGTTCCATATCTTAAGGACTGGGATGAATCAAAACGTAAACAACGTGTGGAAGAGCTGCTAAACTTTGTAGGTATGTCACCATCTAAATTTTACCATCGCTATCCTAATGAGCTAAGTGGGGGACAACAACAACGTATTGGTGTAGCAAGGGCTTTGGCTGCTGATCCTGAAATAATATTGATGGATGAGCCTTTTGGGGCGTTAGACCCTATAACCAGGGCTACCCTTCAAGATGAATTGCTGCAAATGCAGGATAAGCTTGGAAAGACAATTGTATTTGTAACCCATGATATGGATGAAGCTTTAAAATTAGCTGATAAAATTGCAATTATGAAAGATGGTGAAGTTCTTCAGTTTGACAGCCCTGAGAATATTTTAAGAAATCCGTCTAATGAATTTGTAGAAGATTTTATTGGAAAGGATAGACTGTTAAAAAGGCCCGAATATATTAAGGTTAAGGATATCATGATAAAGGAGCCTGTTACTATTCGACCGGAGCGTACTCTTACTCAGGCATTGGAAAAGATGCGTTTACATAAAGTTGACAGTCTGATGGTTGTAGATGAATCAGGGAACTTTATCGGAATAGCTACATCCAATGATGTACTTGAAAACTTTGGTAATGGGGGAACCGTAATTGAAATAACTAGAAAAGAGTTCAATCATGTTACCGAAGATGCAAATGTCAATCAAGTATTATCTATTATGGCTCAAGGGCAAGTTGGATATGTGCCGGTAATTGATGACGATAAGCGTCTGTTGGGACTTGTTACCAGGTCAAGCTTAGTTAATGTTTTAGGAAAATCTTAGCTGTATGTTATGGAAAGGAGTGAAAAAATATGCAACTGTTGAATTATGTACAAAATAATATGAGCAATATAATACGATTAACAATTGAGCATTTACAAATAACAGGAATTTCAATAATTACAGCTATTGCCATCGGTGTCCCGTTAGGGATTATTGTAACCCGTTATAAACGATTAGCTAATTCAATATTAGCAACTGCCAATATTTTTCAAACAATCCCCAGTATTGCTTTTTTTGGGCTTTTGATACCATTCTTGGGTATTGGCAAAGAAACTGCCATTTTGGTGCTTTTTCTTTATGCATTGCTTCCCATAATAAAAAATACCTATACAGGTATTAACGAAGTATCACCATCTATGATTGATGCTGGTCGAGGAATGGGAATGACCAATTTTCAAATATTGCGCATGGTTGAACTGCCCCAGTCTCTAGCTGTGATTATGGCAGGAGTAAGAATCGCTACTGTAATAAATATAGGCTCAGCAACTATTGCCGCATATATAGGGGCAGGCGGTTTAGGAGAATTAATCTTTAAAGGGATTCAAATGTATCGCAATGACATGATATTAGTTGGTGCAGTTCTTGCAGCTTTGTTAGCTGTTATAGCAGACAAGTTGCTGGGATATGTAGAACTTAAACTTACTCCAAAAGGAACTAAATAATGAATTAAAGGAGGGTTTCAGATGAAAAAGGGCGGAATGAAAATGACTACAATACTATTGATAAGTATTATGCTATTGACAACTGCAACAGGTTGTGGTGGTAAAAGTGAAGGAGACATGGAAATAATAGTTGGTGGGAAAAACTTTACAGAACAATACATTATGGCTGAAATGTTTAGTATTCTTATTGAAGAAAATACGGATTTAAAAACAACTCTTCAGACAAATTTGGCATCGAGCGTGCTTTTTGAGGCAATAAAAGCTGATGAAGTAGATTTGTGTTTGGAATATACCGGGACAGGTCTTGTAAACTTAGGGATGGAGCCGTTGACTGATCCGGATGAGGTTTATGACATTGTAAAAGCAGAATACGATAAGCAATTCAATATTAAATGGATGCAGCCTTATGGATTCAACAATACATATGCAATGATGGTGACTCGTGAAACTGCTGATAAATACGGTTTGGAAACAGTATCTGATTTAGCCGAAGTGGCACATGAAATGGTTCTTGGAGGCAGCTATGTTTTTACAGAAAGGGCTGATGGATATCCGGGTCTAAGTGAACACTATGACTTTGAATTCGATGTTGTAAAAGGATTGGATCCTTCATTGATGTATCAAGCACTTATTGAAGGAAGTGTAGATGTAATAAGCGGATTTGCTACTGAAGGCAGAGTAATTGCTTTTGATTTGGTATCTCTTAAAGATGATAAGCAATTTTTTCCACCCTATGATGCAACGGTTATTATAAGAGGAGAGGTTTTAGAAAAGCACTCCGAATTAGGGGAAATCTTAAATCGATTAGCTAATCGTATTGATGATAATAAAATGGCTGAGCTCAATGCTGCAGTAGATTTGGATAAGCGCGAACCCGCTGATGTAGCACGCGAATTTCTGGAAGAAGAAGGTTTAATCTGAGAATTCTTCTCTGAATGCGGAATGACAATATCGACTTTTCAGTTATAACTATCCTGTATACAAAATAGTTTTATTCATATAAAAAAACCTTATTCTGCCTGACTGGTCTATCAAAAAAGTGCTTCTGACAGTTGACCCAAACATTCAGAGAAATGTTAATAAGTTAATAAGTTAATAAAGACTAAAAACAATAGCAAATTCTATTGACAAAGCAAAAGAATTCTTTGATAATTAAGAGAAGAATTAATTAATTAGATAAGAGCCGCTGCCAAAATAAGAAAATCAGGAGGGTAAGAATGAAAATTGTAATTTTAGATGGTTATACGGAAAATCCCGGTGATTTAAGCTGGGAAGGCTTTGAAGAACTAGGTGAACTGACAGTATATAATCGAACACCAATAGAAAAAACCATAGAGCGTATTGGAGATGCGGATATAGTCTTAGTCAATAAAGCTCCAATATCAAGGGAAACATTAGAAGCATGTAAAAATGTTAAATACATAGGGGTTTTAGCAACAGGATATAATATTGTGGATATAGAAGCTGCTAAGGAAAGGGGAATTTCTGTTTCCAATATTCCAACATATGGCACAGATGCCGTAGGTCAGTTTGCAATAGCACTTTTATTGGAGATTTGTCATCACATCGGACATCATGCTCAAGCTGTAAAGGAAGGTCGCTGGGAGCATAATGAAGATTGGTGTTTCTGGGATTATCCACTGATTGAGCTTTCCGGGAAAACTATAGGAATAATCGGATTAGGTCGTATTGGAAAAACAACCGGCAAAATAGCCAAGGCACTAGGTATGAAAGTAATAGCATTTGATGATTATCCTACTGATGAAGGCAGGGAAATTGCTGAATATGTAGACTTAGATAATCTTTTCAAACGCTCTGATGTTATATGTCTCCATTGCCCTTTATTCCCATCAACTCAAGGAATTATTAATAATGATTCAATTGCAAAGATGAAGGATGGAGTTATTATAATAAATAATTCAAGGGGTCAGTTAATAGTTGAACAGGACTTAGCAGATGCATTGAATTCAGGAAAGGTTTATGCAGCCGGAGTGGATGTGGTATCTACAGAGCCGATAAAACCTGATAATCCTCTTCTTAGTGCAAAGAACTGCATTATAACTCCGCATATTTCTTGGGCTCCTAAGGAAAGCCGTCAGCGCCTAATGGATATTGCAGTCGATAATTTAAAAGCATTTTTAAGCGGTACTCCGATTAATATTGTAAACAAATAAAAAGCTATTGTTCACACATTCAATAATTAGGCGTCAGCCCTGTCATTCTGAACGCAAGTGAAGAATCTCATCTTTTAAAACATAGATTCTTCGTTGCACTCAGAATGACACTTCGTGTGTTATTCATAGCAATGACAGGCTACGCCTGAAGGTCTTCATTGACAGGAGATTCAAAATACTGTAGTATTCTTTGTATAACAATGCAAAGATATCACACTAAATAAAAGAATAGGAGAAAAAAATGGCATACTTTAAGATTAAGGGAGCAATACCTCCAATGATAACTCCTTTTAATGAAAATGGTGAGGTTGATTTTGAAAAACATGTAAGAAATATTCAGGATTGGAATAACTATGATTTAGCCGGCTATCTCGTTCTTGGCTCTAACAGTGAAACAGTATATTTAACAGAAGATGAAAAGATTAAGTTAGTAGAACTCACAGTAAAATATAGAAAGCCGGGTAAACTTGTTATTGCAGGAACAGGGATGGAATCAACAAGTGCCACTATTGATTTAACAAATAAAGCGGCTGATTTAGGTGCTGACTGTGCACTGCTGGTTACTCCATTTTATTATGGCGGAAAAATGAATGATGAAGCTTTGATTAATTATTATACTGATGTTGCTGATAATGTAAAAATTCCTATAATGATTTACAATGTGACTAAGTTTACTCATATAAACATTTCTGCTTATGCGGTAGGAGTGTTGTGCAAGCATCCAAACATTATTGGGATGAAAGACAGTTCCGGCAATATTTCGCAACTGATAGATTTTAAAAAAGCCATCGAGAATGCTGAATTTAATTTGATGGTCGGTACTGCATCTATTTGGTATCCTGCTCTAACATTAGGTATTGAGGCAGCAATTATGGCTCTTGCAAACTGCTGTCCGGGTGAATGCATCGATGTTCAAAAGGAATTTGAAGCAGGTAATCTTGAAAAAGCAAGAGAAATTTATGAAAGAGTATTCCCTGTTAATACAGCAGTTACAGGAACCTTTGGAATTGCCGGTTTAAAATATGCTTGCGACATATTAGGATTTAATGGCGGGTATGTCAGAAAACCTTTATTGCAGATAAAGGATGATGATAAGGTTAAATTGGAAGCAATCTTAAAAAATGCAAATTTAATATAAAAAATAATTAGACTCTTGTAGAGTCTAATTTGTTCTGCAACTGAAGGAATATGAGGAATGATATGGAACAAAAAAAGAAAATTTGCTTTCTAAGTCATAACAAAAATACACAGGAATATGTAATAAATCAATTAACTACATACCTTGGTGAATACATAAACATCAAAGGAATTTCTTTGGAAGATTTATCTGAAAACGAGAAAGCAAATGATGAAATTGATAATTTTGATTTGTATCTGACAACAAGTTTTAGTTTGTGCGAAAAGGTATTTGACAAGAAAATCAGTGAGCAAAAGGTACTCTTGGCAGACAGAGCTTTTAATACAGAGAATATTGATAAGCTTTTTGATTTAGACAGCGGTACAAAAGCATTATTTGTAGGGAATACCGAGGAGACTGCAACAAGGGGTATAAATTTAGTAAGAAAAATTGGTATTGATTATATTGAATTAACACCTTACAGTCCCGGTAATAATTTGGATATTGCGCCAGATATAATAACGGCAATAACCACAGGCTCACCTCACTTGATTCCGCAAAATATTAAAAAAATTATAGACCTGGGAGTTGTAGGACTGGATTTGTCCACATATGTAGAACTAATACGCAGATTAAAATTACCGATTGAATTAGTAAATAAAATTTCTCAAAATTATCTACGAGAAATTTATGACTTGTCTTTGAGAAGACAAATAGTAGTGCAGTCTAATTTTGATATGAAAAAGAAATTTGAAATGATTTTAGATACTGTCAGTGAAGCAATTATTTCAATTGACAGAAAGGGCTATATTACTTTAATTAATAATTGTGCCGGGGAGCTGCTTGGTGTAGATGGAGTCCAATTCATTGACAGACCTTTTAATGATTTGATTCCCAATGTTGAGATTAATGATATATTGAAAAATGAAGTTCATTTAGATAACAAAATTAAGAAAATAAAAGGAATGAATTGTGTAATAAACTCAGAATCAATTATTGATATATCAAATAAATTTGCGGGCATAGTATTTTTATTAAAAGAGGTTGGTGAAGTACAAAAAATAGAAACCAAGATACGACGAGAACTAAAGGTTAAAGACCATAATGCAAAATATAAGTTTCAGGACATTATTGGTGAATCAGATGAAGTTAATCATTTAATTCATCTTGCAAAGAAATTTGCCAAGACTGATTTTACGATATTGATTGAAGGGGAAAGTGGAACAGGTAAAGAATTGTTGACTCAGGCAATACATAATTACTCAAACAGGAATTTAAGTCCATTTGTAGCGATTAATCTTGCTGCGTTACCTGAAAATTTAGTTGAAAGCGAATTGTTTGGATATGAGGGAGGAGCATTTACAGGTGCCAAGAAAGAAGGTAAAAGAGGCTTGTTCGAGGAGGCGCATAATGGAACAATCCTTTTAGACGAAATCGGGGATGCTTCTCCGGAGGTGCAGAAAAAGTTATTGAGAGTGCTGGAAGAAAGTGAAGTAAGAAGAGTAGGAGGCAGCAATATAATTCCTGTAAATGTAAGAGTTATTGCTGCAACCAATAAGAACTTACTGGAGATGGTTGATAAGAAAGAATTCCGTTCGGATTTATACTATAGACTATGTACCATTGTGTTATCTATACCGCCATTGAAGTCTAGAGGTAAAGATATATTAGAATTAGCATATTATTTTGGTTCAAGGTTCTTCAAAGGAGAAAGACGTATTGAACTATCTAATGAAGTAACCGATTTATTTCTCTCTTACAGCTGGCCGGGTAACATAAGGGAGCTTGAAAATGTTATTAATTACTTGTGCACAATGCTAACTGACAATAATTATGTAACCATAGAATATTTGCCCTTATACATGCAGAAAATAAATCGAAGCGGCGTAAATAAGGATTTTATCAATCCTACTTCCAATAATGAAAACAAGCTGGAAATGATTAAACATAGTTTAGATAAGGCAGAACAATTGGAAATGGCAACAAAAATATTACAAGAAATTAATATTGCATCTACAATTAATAAAGGAGTAGGAAGAATTTATCTACAGTCGCAGCTTAAGCAAAACGGAGTGAATTGCAACGATTACCAACTAAGAAAACTATTAAATACATTAGATTCTATCGGATTAATAAAACAAGGCACAACAAGGCAAGGAAGTAAAATAACAGAACTGGGTATTGAGTTTTTAAAGTATGCCAGAATTAACTAAGTAACATAAATATAACTTCAATTACTTATTTTTTTAGCTCAGCATTTATGCTGAGTTTTTTTATTATCAAATAACCATATTATTGAGAGTTTAATGGGTGAAAAGGGTCAATAATAGGTAGACAATTGAAATAATAATGAGAAAAAAACATTTGAGTGTAGTGTTATTAGGTTTAAATAGGATTTTTTTACGCTAATATAATGTTGGCATGTGAATTGCAATAATATTGATGTAAATTATATTTATTCATAATCTAAAAAATTAAGTGTGTTGAGGTGAATAATGGAAAAGAGAATTGAGTATAACAAATTGAATACTTATGTTAAAAATTTGTTAATGACTTCAGGAATTGAAGAAAGGGATGCCTTAATTGTATCGGATGTGCTTATAAGAGCAGAGTTGCAAGGAGTTTCATCCCACGGTTTAAGTCGATTAGAAATATATCTTCATCGAATGAGCAAAGGATTGATTAATAAGAAGCCTAATTTCAGAATAGATTTTAAGTTTCCTACACTTGGAATAATGGATGCTGACAATTCTCTGGGGCATCTGGCTGCGTATGAAGCAATGGCTGCAGCAGTAGAAAAAGCTAAAATATTTGGAATATCAATGGTAGGAGTAAAAAACAGCAATCATTTCGGCACAGCGTCATATTATACTGAAATGGCAGTAAAAGAAAACCTCGTAGGCTTTGTTATCTCCAATGGTCCGCCTGCAACACCTCCTTGGGGAGGGAAGGAAATGTATTTCGGTACAAACCCTCTTGCAGTAGGAATACCCGGTGGAGAAAGAGGTCCTATAATGGTAGATATGGCAACAAGTGTAGTAGCCAGAGGGAAAATAATAAAAGCTGCCAAGGAAGGTAAAGAGATAGAACAGGGATGGGCATTGGATGAAGAAGGAAATCCTACGACAAACCCTGATAAGGCCCTCAAGGGCTGCCTCCTGCCTATGGGTGGTCATAAAGGCTCAGCCATAACAATGCTCATAGAATTAATGGCAGGTTTATTAACAGGAGCAGGATATGGAAAACAAGTTGCTTGGCAATATGATGAAAATTCAGGCAAAGGAAATGTGGGACATATATTCTGTGCCATTAATCCAGAAGGCTTTATGGAAATTGATAAGACAAGGAATAAAATGGATGAATTTTATGATGAAATAAAGGAGATGCCAAAAGCACAAGGATTTGACTCAATTAGATTGCCGGGTGAAGGTAGAAGAAAGAATATGGATGATAATATAAAGAAAGGACTCAAACTTGATGACATTTTATATAAAAGTTTAGTGGAGCTGGGAAACAAACTAAATGTTAAGATGCCCGAAACACTATAAGTTTGAGGAGGTGACTCTAAATGAAGGTTAACAAAGATAAGTGTATAGGATGTGGTATTTGTGTGCCATACTGTCCAGCTTTTGCCATCAGCATAGCAAATGGCAAAGCTCAAATCGATGAAGAATTATGTTTTGAATGCGGTAATTGCGCAAGACCTAGAGTTGTACGATGCCCAACTAAAGCTTTTGAGCAGTCAGAAGGTGTTGCAGTGATACCAAGAAGGATACGAAGATTTTTTAGTGACCCAACTGTTGCTGATGCTGTAACAAAGGTACCGGGCAGGGGTACTGAAGAATCCAAGACAAATGATGTAACAGGTAAAGTTTTAAGAGGAGAATTTGGAATAGGAATTGAAGTGGGAAGGCCATGTCGTGGTACTACTATACATCAAGTTGAAAAGATAACAATGGCTTTAGCAGAACTAAATGTTGAGTTTGAAGATTGCAACCCGGTTTATCATTTGATGGAAGACCCAAAAAAGGGTACATTTCCGGAAGAGATAAAGGATGAAAGAATGGTTTCTTGCATTATCGAGTTTGCTGCAAAAGAGGAAATGTTAGAGCCTGTTATGAATGTAATAAAGAGGGTAGCGGATGAATTAGATACGGTATTTTCATTAGATTTTATTTACAGATTTGATGAAGACGGCAATATTCCAATAATTCAAAAGCTAAATGATATGGGAATATTAGTTAGAAAAAATGCTAAGGTTAACCTGGGAATGGGAAGACCATTAGTTGTTGATTAAGGAGGAGAAAGATTTGACGCATTCACTTCACAGGAGAGGTTCTGAAGAGAGCCTGCAAAATGACTATATTATATTGGTTACCTCGGCATATGGTTACAACCATGAAGGTGCCAGGGACAAACTATTAAAAGTGCTGGATGTAGTTTTTGAGGCTGAACCGGACAACTTAGGTTCAAATGAAACAGGAACTATTTACTCAGGAGTTACCATAGAAGAAATAAAAGAGAATTTGACAGATGTTCCAAGAGTAAGATGCTGCTTTGCATCTAAGGAAAAAATGTTTAAAGTAATTAAAAAAATTCATGAAATGGATCTGGGATTATCTGTAGTAATAAGTGGTTTAATTGATAATGTTATTGATATGGCAAATGAATTGGATATAAAACCGCATACTGTAAATTTATCACTGGAGGTTTGGGGTAATGTAGAGACTTTACCACCTGAGGATGTTTTGGAGGTGGTTACAATGTGTGGGCATGGATTAGTAGCATCCGGATTAGTTGAGAAATATATAGAGGATGTGACCAAAGGCAAGATATCACCAAGAAAGGCAGCTGAGAAAGTAGCACATCCATGTGTATGCGGATTCTTTAATCCTGATAGAGCTGAAAAGATTTTTGCCAAATATGCTCAAAAATAAATAATCCGGGCAACAAAAATGGAGGTATAAGTATGCAAATTGGTTTTATCGGTTATGGAGAAGCTGCGTTTGAAATGTCTAAGGGGTTAAAAGAAGAAGGATTGAAAGAAATATTAGCTTTTGACATTATGCATGAACATGAAATTTTTGGAGATTTGATAAGAAAAAGATCACAAGAAGCTAAAGTTAAGCTTGTATATTCAGCCAAAGATGTAATAGATAACTCCCAAATTGTAATAGTTGCCGTGCCGGGTAGTAAAGCACTGGCAACATCAAAACAGTTATATGAATATTTAAACGATGAAATTATTTACGTGGATATTTCTGCAGCAACTGTAAAAGTAAAAAAAGATATTTGGGATACAATAAAAAGTAATACAAAAAGGTTTGTGGATGCTGCTATGCTGGGGCCATTGCCTATGTATCAGCACAAAGTACCCATTGCAGCCAGTGGAACCGGAACTGATGAATTTATGGAAATGATGCTGCCCTATGGAATGAAGATAGAAAAGGTAAGTGAGACTGCAGGTGATGCCACTGCTATAAAATTAATCAGATCCATTTTCACAAAAGGTTTATCTTCATTGTTGCTTGAGATAATTGAAATTTCATCAAAAACAGGAGTTACTGATAGAGTAATACAATCAATATCCAGTACAGTCGATGATGTTTCCTTCGAGTATACCATTAACAGGTTACTGACAAGCGGAGCAATCCATGCTGAGAGAAGAGCTCATGAGCTGACAGGGTCAATTGAAATGATGAATGAATACAACATTGAGCCAATAATGTCTGAAGCAGCAAAAATTAAGTTGGAATGGTTAGCAGAGAAAAGATTAAATGAGGTATTTAAGGGTAAGACACCTAATAGCTTTAAAGAGTTTACCCAATATCTATAAGGTTGTAGAATAGAAAAATTAAAAGTTTGTTTTATTCTTACATTGAAAGGGGAAAATAAAAGATGAAATTAAGTTTAAGACAAGGAAACAATATATTAGGTGCAATTGGTGTGCTGCTGGGCACTGTAATAGTAGTGTTAGGATACGTGCAAAAGCTTCCTTTTGTAAAAAACGGAATGCCGGGTCCAGGCTTTTTTCCCATTATATGCGGAATTGGTATAGCCATATTTAGTGCCCTACTTATTGTTGAAAATAAATCAAAGGCAAAAAAAGCTTTAGAAAACCAAGAAAAAGATAATGATTTAGAAGAAAATATTCTCGATAAGGCTGAATTGAAAAATTTTGTTTATTCAATTGGAAGTGGAATTTTAGTTATTATATTAGCTCCGCTTATTGGAATGATTACTTCAATAGGTATTGCTGTAGCTATTATGATTAAGGTTTTAGGTGAGGATAGTTTAGTAAAAGCAATAATAATTGGTGCTGGAACTTCTTTAGTATTATTTTTAATATTTAAGGTATTTCTTGGAGTACCGCTGCCAAATAGTTATATAGGATTATAACAGGAGGAAAAAATGGGAAATTTATTTGAAAATTTAGCACTGGGTTTTTCTATACTTCAAGACCCTATTGTACTTTTATATTCATTGGCCGGTGTTTTAGCCGGTGTAATAATAGGTGCATTGCCCGGATTAGGTCCATCAGTAGGAATTGCAGTTCTATTACCGCTTACTTATGGAATGGATGCATCTTCAGGATTAATCCTTCTTTGTGGAATATATTACGGAGCAATGTATGGAGGCTCTATAACCGCTATTCTAATAAATACTCCTGGTGATTCAGCTGCAATAATGACATCACTTGATGGTTATCAGCTAACGCAGAAAGGGCAAGCCGGGAAAGCATTAGGTATGGCAGCTTACGCTTCTGTAATTGGAGGGACGATTTCAGTTGTAGCATTTATGATTCTTGCTCCCGTTATATCAAGTTATGCCTTAGCTTTTGGATCATCAGAATACTTTGCTCTAATGATACTGGGGCTGACATCTATTGCAGGAATGACGGGAGATTCTCCGTCAAAGGGATTTTTAGCTGTATTTACAGGTTTATTTATTTCATTGATTGGACTGGATCTTGTAACTGGAGCTCAGAGATATGTATTTGGCAATGTAAACCTATATTCAGGAATAGATTTTATACCGGTAGCCATGGGATTGTTTGGTATAGCAGAGATTATTAGTGTTAACAGTGGAGAAGATATTACCATTGATAAAGAATCGATTAGAATAAAGAATCTATTTCCAAATAAGCAAGAATGGAAGGATTGCAGTCCACATATTGGTCGAGGAACGGTTTTAGGATTTTTCACAGGAATGCTTCCAGGGGCAGGAGCCACTATTGCTTCATTCCTTTCGTACAGTATGGCTAAGAAAACCTCTAAAAGAGGAGATAAATTTGGTACAGGACTACTTGAGGGGGTTGCGGCACCGGAATCAGCCAATAATGCTGCTTCGATGGGTGCAATGGTTCCAATGCTTACTCTTGGTGTACCCGGTTCAGGAGCAACCGCAATAATGATGGGAGCTTTGATGATGCTTGGTATAACCCCGGGCCCCTCGTTTTTTATAAAAGAAGCAGAGGTGGCATGGTCCCTTGTTGCAAGTATGTATATAGGAAACATATTTTTGTTATTGCTTGGAATATTAGGATTACCTCTATTTGTAAGAATCCTTAAGATTAAAGCCCCTACACTTAATGCAGTTGTATTTGCATTTATTCTGATAGGTTCTTATGCTCTTGAAAACTCATTATTTACTGTTGGTGTCACAATATTCTTTGGAGCAGTAGGATACTTTTTGAAAAAACTCAAGGTTCCTGCGGCACCGACCGTATTGGGAATTGTTTTAGGATATCTTACAGAATCAAATTTGCGTCAAGCTCTTATTATAGCAGATGGAAGCTTTTTCGGTGTTATTGCAAAGCCCATAACTGCAGTAATATTAATATTTGCAGTATTATTGTCTTTTGGAACACCTATTACTGAAATTATTAAAAGAAGAATAGCTAAGAAACCAATAGTGCAGTAAAGAGAGAATGCTTTTCTCAGTTCAAAATACAGAACTGTGAATATAAAAAATTAATAAGGAAAAAGGAGAAAGAGATGATTAAAAAGATTTTAACCTTATCATTAATAATGATGCTTTTATTAGTCGGATGTAATTCACAAGATACTCCGGAAACACCTAACACAGAAACACCTAACACAGAAACACCCGACACAGAAACTGGGTGGGTACCGACAGAAGATGTAGAATTTATTATTCCATTTAGTGCAGGTGGAGGTTCAGATGTGTTTGCTCGTAAAATAGTAGAGGTTATTCAAAGGAATAAGCTGGCACCGGTAAACTTTATTCCTACTAATAAACCCGGCGGATCCGGAGTTGTTGGATACACTTACTTGAATGGCAGGGGAACAGATAACGAGTATGTAATGGCTACAACAAGTTCAAGCTTTTATTCACAGCCGTTATCCGGGCTTTCGCCGTTGAGTTTGAATGATGATTTTACCTATGTTTCACATCTTGTAAAAGACCCATCCCTGTTTGCTGCAGGCAAACATATTGGATTAAATACTTTAGAAGAAGTTATTGATTATGCTAAAGCTAATCCAAGGGTGTTAAAATATGGCGGGACAGGAAATGTATCTGATGATGCTATACTAATGTACATGATTAATGAATTAACAGGTATTGAATTAGTTTACGTACCATATGATTCAGGAGCTGAGGTTTTAGCTGCAGTTTTGGGAGGACATATAGATGTTTGTGGAATTTCGCCTTCTGAAGGAGGAGAACATCTTCAGACAGGAAACTTAGTACCATTAGCTGTTTCTGCAGATGAGCGTCTTGCAATACTGCCTGATGTTCCTACATTTATTGAATCCGGATATGAAATCAACCATCAACAAAGCAGAGGAGTTGTTATGAATGCTGATGTACCTGAAGAGGTAACAAAATATTATTCAGATCTATTTAAAAAGGTAAGTGAAACACAGGAGTGGAAGACATTTACGGAAGAGAATGTTATGGCTGAAAGTTATATGGACTATGAAGAGTATGTACAGTTTAGTTCTGAACTTGCAGAGCAATACCAGACTTTCATGGAAATGATTGAAAGGAATCAGTAGATAAGCTTAAGTATATTTAGTTTATAGTAAATTCTTAATAATAGCCTGAATATCAGTAAGGCAAATCAGGCTATTATTAATTTATATTAATGACATAGAAGGAGAATTCAGATGCTAGTTAATAAAGAATTGTGTATTGGTTGCGGATTATGTATACCATATTGCCCAGTAAGTGCAATAACCATAGTTAATAAAAAAGCTGTTATTGACCAAGACATATGTACTGAATGCGGTACATGTGGGCGAAAAAATATTGTAAAATGTCCAACAAGTGCATTTTATGACAGAGAAGATGTAACTAAACATCCTCGTTCAATCAGAAAGTTTTTTAGTGATCCAACAGCCACCCATGTTGAAACAAAAGTACCGGGACGCGGAACTGAAGAAGTCAAAACAAATGATGTTACCGGCAGAGTTGATAAAAAGCATTATGGTATAGCCATCGAAATGGGTCGTCCAAGTGTAGCTGCAAGTTATCGGGATGTAGAGAAAATGACTATGGCGTTAGCAAAATTCAATATTGAATATGAACCTTGTAATCCAATTAAGTTTTTGTTTGAAGACGAGAAAAAAGGAACCTTAACAAAAGATGCTCTTGAACAAAGAGTTATTTCTACTATTATTGAATTTAATGTAGAAAAAGATCAACTTGTACCTGTTCTTCAAACAATTTTGGAAACGGGACAAACTCTTGATACTGTTTTTTCACTTGACTTAATTGCACGTTTTAATAATCCAACAAAAATGCCTGAGATACCAGAACTTTTGGAATTAGGATTAGAACCCAGACCAAACAATAAAATAAATCTTGGTATGGGAAGACCATTGAAGGAGGCATAAAAGATGAGTCATTCATTGCATAGAAGAGGAAGTAAATGTTCACTAAAAGATGATTTTGTTTTGCTGGTTACACCGGCTGTTAATATTAATCATAAGGATTCAGGACCAAAATTATGGAAGATACTTAATATAGTAACCGAAGTAGGTCCTAATAATATTGGTTCTTATGAGACCGGTACCATTTACACCGGTGTTACAATTGATGATATTCGTAATAATATGCCGGAAACTCCACGTGTAAGATGTTGTTTTGACAGCAAGGATAGTATGTTTGAAGTATTAAAAAGAATAAAAGAAGAGGATTTAGGACTTTCTATTACAGTAAGCGGTCTAAATGATGATATTTTAGATATGTGCCAAGAACTTGATATAAAGCCGCACTCTGTGAATTATTCCTTTGGTATTCATGGTGCAACTGAGAAACTGCCACCTGAAGAAGTTCTGGAGGTTTTGACCATGTGTGGTCATGGAATGATTTCTAAAAATTTGGTAGCAAAGGCAATTGATCAGGTTAAGAGAGGTAAAAAGACACCTCATGAAGCAGCAGTAATGGTTGCTCAACCATGTGTATGTGGTATTTTCAATGTTTCTCGAGCGGAGAAACTATTTTCAAAATATATTGAAAAGTAAAAGTCGTATTGAGGAGAGATGAAATGAAAAATTTCAAGGGAATTTATACACCAATAGTCACCCCTTTTTATGAAAATGAAGAAATCAATTATGATTATTTAGAACATAATCTTGACAAATGGGGACAATCAAATCTT